>JAYWFR010000142.1:0-4613 GCA_043778695.1 Polaromonas sp.
GGCTCGCTGGCAAATTCAGCGACTAAAAAATCTATCAGCAAACGAATACGGCGCGGTGCATCAGGGCGATGTGGAGCCAGCCAGTGAATGTCAGCATCAGGCATGCGCCAGTCAGGCAACACGTGCAGCAATTGTCCACTTTGAAGTTGGGGCGCGATGTCCCACAAGCTGCGCAGCATGATTCCTCGCCCGTCCAGACACCAGTCACGCACCAGCTCGCCGGAGTTGCTGCTGAGCGGGCCGTTAACTTGGAAGTGGTTGATGTCTGGGCCGCATTTTTTTGCCGAAGATTTAATTGCAGATTGGCGCTGAAGTTTCCATTCATCAAACGGTTGATTGGCTCGGCTTGTGTTTTCACGTGCTATCAGGCAGGCATGGTTTGCCAAGTCTTGCACTTGCATGGGCATGCCGTGTTGCGCAACATAGCCGGGCGAAGCCACCAGCACCCGTTGGTTGCGCGCTAGAGGCCGAGACACCCACTGCGCTGCCTGCGCGCCGCTAACGGACCATAGCCACACTGCGCCGTCAAAACCGTCAGCGGCCAGGTCTGGCAATTGCTCGGTCAGTTGCAGTTGCACCTGCACTTTGGGGTGAAGCGCTTGAAAGCGCGCCAACGCGGGTCCCAACCACAAGCGCCCAAACCCAAAAGTAGCGGCCAGCCTAATGCGACCCGTGGGTTCCTTGTGGCGTTCCTGCAATTGCGCCTCCAGCGCTTTAAAAGCCGCCAGCAAAGGCCGGGCGCTGGCGCAGACGGCGTCGCCCTCAGCCGTGGGGCTGACGCGCCTCGTTGTGCGCTGAAACAGGCGCTGCCCCAGTCTGGCCTCCAACGCAGCTAGCCGTTTGGTGACGGCGGGTGCAGCCAGGTTTAGATTGAGCGCAGCCGCAGCAAGGCTGCCGTTATCGCGCACGGCCAGTACCAGCTCAAGGTCACTTCGGTCAATCGTCATTTGTTTTATTCATTCTTTAAAAGCAATAATTAATAGCTTTATTATTGCTTGAATTATGGTGCACAAAGCCTGATGATGGGTAGGTGAAAAATTTAGACGATTTCGCTACCCACCCGGTACAAGGCGGCATTGGCATGCTGCATACCCGCAAGGGGGGCAATGGCCCACCGTTGCTGCTGCTGCACGGCCACCCGCAAACCCACGCCATGTGGCATTTGGTTGGGCCCGCATTGGCCAAGCACTTCACCGTGGTGCTGATGGATTTGCGGGGTTACGGTGATTCAGTTCGACCGATCAGCGACGCAGAACATGCCCCGTATTCAAAACGCGCCATGGCGCTGGATGCGCTGGCTGTGATGCAGTCTTACGGCTTTAAGCGTTTTGGCGTGCTGGCGCATGACAGAGGTGCGCGCGTGGCACACCGGCTGGCGCTGGACCACCCGTCTGCGGTTGACTGCCTGATGCTGCTCGACATTGCGCCTACCCTGGCGATGTATGAAAACACCACACAAGCTTTTGCCACAGCCTATTGGCATTGGTTTTTTCTAATCCAACCGCCGCCATTGCCTGAGGCGTTGATTGCGTCTGACCCCGCCCGATATGTTCGCAGTGTGATGGGTAAGCGCCATGCTGGCCTGGCAGCTTTTGCATCAGACGCGCTGGCTGAATATGAACGCTGCGCACAAATAGCTGGTACAGCGCAGGCGATTTGCGAGGACTATCGAGCCAGCGCAACGATTGACCTGGCGCATGACCGTGCCGATGTTGCAGCTGGTCGCAAGCTCGTTCAGCCACTCAAGGTTTTGTGGGGCGAACACAGTGCAGTCGGCCAATGCTTTGACGTGCTGGCATTGTGGCGTGATCGGGCATCACTTGTGTCTGGCAGCAGCTTGCCTTGCGGACACTACATTGCCGAAGAAGCGCCTAAGCTGTTGATCGCTCAAGCTTTAAAATTTTTTAACCAGGTTAACAACGAAAGAGATCATCATGAGTAAAAAGCGCATCGCAGTTATTGCCGGCGACGGGATTGGCAAAGAAGTCATGCCCGAAGGCATTCGCGTGATGGAAGCTGCCGCCAGCAAGTTTGGTATTGACATGCAGTTTGACCATTTCGACTTTTCAAGCTGGGACTATTACGAGAAGCACGGCCAGATGCTGCCCGACAACTGGAAAGAGCAGATTGGTGGCCATGACGCGATTTACTTTGGCGCGGTGGGCTGGCCTGAAAAAATCGCCGACCATGTATCTCTTTGGGGGTCGCTGCTGTTGTTTCGCCGCGAGTTTGACCAGTACATAAACCTGCGCCCTGCGCGTTTGATGCCCGGCATCATTGCCCCAGTAGTGCGGCGTGATGGTACGGCGCGTGCGCCGGGCGAGATTGACTTTTATATCGTGCGTGAAAACACTGAAGGCGAATACTCCAGCATCGGCGGCAGGGCCTTCCCTGGAACTGAGCGAGAGTTTGTTTTGCAAGAATCTGTCTTTACCCGTGTCGGGGTGGACCGCGTCTTAAAGTTTGCGTTTGAACTCGCTCAATCGCGGCCCAAGAAGCATTTGACCAGTGCCACCAAGTCCAACGGTATTTCAATTTCCATGCCGTATTGGGATGAGCGCGTTGCTGAAATGGCAAAGAACTACACCGATATTCGGCTCGATAAATTTCACATTGATATTTTGACGGCACATTTTGTGCAGCGGCCAGACTTTTTTGACGTGGTCGTCGCCAGCAATTTATTTGGCGACATTTTGAGTGACTTGGGCCCGGCCTGTACTGGCACGATTGGCATCGCCCCAAGCGCTAATCTGAATCCTGAGCGTAAATTTCCATCTTTGTTCGAACCAGTGCACGGCTCAGCGCCTGATATCGCCGGTCAGGGCATTGCAAATCCTATCGGGCAAATTTGGTGCGGCGCGATGATGCTGGATTCTTTGGGCTATAAAAACGCGCACGACGCAGTGTTAAGAGCGATTGAAGAAGTCTTGGCACCTGGCAGTGGTGGGCCGCGCACGCCAGACTTGGGTGGGACGGGATGCACAGCCGACGTAGGCAAAGCAATAACTGCCGCGCTTTGTAGCGCAAAATAATTACAGTAGCGACCTTTCACTGATCGAATTCGCCCCCTAAAAGCGACTAGAATTTGGTCTCGAGTGATGCCCACGGCAAACGCAGTGTTGACATGCACGATAGCTGTGGTTTAAATCGCCGTTGGCCTTCAAACCGGATTCAACGTTTCTCGTTAACACCTGACGCTGTCGTCCTTGCGGCTGACTTTTGAGACAACCCAATTAATCTTTTACCTTTGAGGGAATCGCTGTGAACAAGACTGAATTGATCGAGCACATTGCCAAACACGCCGACATATCTAAGGCGGCTGCAACGCGTGCACTTGAATCCACCATCGGCGCGGTGAAAACCACTTTGAAAAAGGGCGGCTCCGTGTCCCTGGTGGGTTTCGGTACTTTCGCTGTGACTCGCCGTGCCGCCCGGGTGGGGCGCAACCCGCGTACTGGCGAGGCTATCAAAATTAAAGCCGCCAAAGTTCCAAAGTTTCGTCCAGGCAAGGCCCTTAAAGACGCGCTTAACTGAGACGCGATTTCGATCAAGTCATCTTCCAAAGTTTGGTAGCAGGGTGCTTAGCTCAGTTGGTAGAGCAGCGCCCTTACACGGCGTAGGTCGGCGGTTCGAGCCCGTCAGCACCCACCACCTGCTTTAAACTATGGAAAGACGCAACAAGGCGAGCAAATGGTTCGCCTTTTTCGTTTTTGCTTCGTCTTTTTAGTTGTTTTCATAGCCCAACAGGATTTATCCGATGTTTGATTTCATTCGCAAGCACACTAAGCTCACCATGGGATTTTTGTTCTTGTTGATCGTGCCTTCTTTTATTTTGTTTGGACTTGACGGGTATTCGCAGTCCAAAGACAAAAGCCCTACTGTTGCCAAAGTTGACGGGCAACCCATTTTGCAAACTGAATGGGACAGAGCTCATCTTCGCGAAGTTGACCGTATAAAAGCCTCCATGCCGTCGATGGACGCCAAATTGCTGGACTCACCAGAGGCTAAATACGCCACACTTGAGCGCTTGGTGCACGACAGGGTGTTGGCAGCAGCTGTTGCCAAGTCAAACTTGGGTACAAGCGACCAAAAACTGGCACGGGAGCTTCAAGACAATACGGAAATTGCCGCCCTCCGCAGACCAGATGGCACACTCGACATGGAACGTTATCGCCAGCTGCTGGCTAGCCAAAACCTAAGTCCGGAAATGTTCGAGGCAAACGTCAGGGCTGATTTGTCGACTCGCCAAGTTCTTGGCAGCGTGGTAAGTAGCGGTTTTTCCAGCCAAGCATCAGCAGACACTGCCTTGAACGCTTACTTTGAAAAACGAGAAATTCAGATCAAGCGCTTTACCGCGCCCGAATACGCTGCAAAACTGACGCCTACAGATGCAGACTTAGAGCAGTTCTATCAGGCCAACGCGAAGCTGTTTCAAGCGCCAGAGCAGGCCAACATCGAATATGTGCTGTTTGACGTAGAGAGCATCAAGAAAAATATAGTGGTGGAGCCTGCTGACCTGAAGACCTATTACGACCAAAATGTACAACGCTTGGGTGCCAAAGAAGAGCGCCGCGCCAGCCATATTTTGATTACAGCGGCCAAAACGGCACCCG
>JAYWFR010000143.1:0-4606 GCA_043778695.1 Polaromonas sp.
TTTTTTAGCGACTACTTTTTTAGCCGGTGCTTTTTTTGCAGGCGCTTTTTTAGCAGCGGCTTTCTTGGCCGGTGCTTTTTTAGCGACTACTTTTTTAGCAGGGGCCTTTGCCACAGATTTTGCTGGCGCAGCTTTTTTAGCCGCAGGTTTTTTTGCAGTTGCCATAGTTTTCTCCTTCTTACGTTGCAAAGAGCACTTTGCGTTTGGAGTACGCAAAGCGATTCGCGGTGTTGGGCGACCGGATAACCGAGCCCAGCGCTGCGAACACCTGAGCAATACCCAACGCACACTCTGTGGTGTGGCTGTTGGTCATTGCAATTCTAAAAAGCATAGGGACGAATTCAGTTCCCGACTAACCCACTACGGTTGAGCATTAGTCCCACGAAAGGGCACCACCGGATTGGTACTCAATCACTCGAGTTTCAAAGAAGTTGCGCTCCTTCTTCAGGTCAATCATTTCGCTCATCCATGGAAAGGGGTTTTCTTCGTTAGGAAAGAGTGTCTCCAAACCAATTTGTGTAGCACGGCGGTTAGCAATGTAGCGCAAGTAGCCTTTGAACATAGATGCGTTGAGCCCAAGCACGCCGCGCGGCATCGTGTCTTCGGCGTAACGGTATTCCAGCTCAACTGCCTGCATGAACAAAGCTTTGATTTCAGCTTTGAACTCTGCCGTCCACAGGCCTGGGTTTTCGAGCTTGAGTTGATTGATCAAGTCAATGCCAAAGTTGCAGTGCATGGACTCATCACGCAAGATGTACTGGTATTGCTCAGCCGCGCCAGTCATTTTATTTTGCCGACCAAGTGCCAAAATTTGTGTGAAGCCAACGTAAAAGAACAGGCCTTCCATCAGGCAGGCAAACACAATCAAGGACTTGAGCAGTGTTTGATCTGCTTCGTGTGTACCGGTTTTGAAGTGCGGGTTAGAAATGACTTCAATGAACGGAATCAGAAACTGGTCTTTGTCCTTGATGGACTGTACTTCGTTGTAGGCGTTAAAAATTTCAGCTTCGTCTAATCCCAGCGATTCAGTGATGTACTGGTAAGCGTGTGTGTGAATGGCTTCCTCAAAAGCTTGACGCAATAAAAATTGACGGCATTCGGGTGCCGTGATGTGCCGGTAGGTACCCAGCACAATGTTGTTGGCGGCGAGTGAGTCGGCCGTAACAAAAAAGCCCAAGTTGCGTTTGACCAGGCGGCGCTCATCTTCAGTTAAGCCGTTTGGGTCTTTCCACAAAGCGATATCACGCGTCATGTTGACCTCTTGCGGCATCCAGTGGTTGGCGCAAGTGGCAAGATATTTTTCCCACGCCCATTTGTATTTGAAGGGCACCAATTGATTAACGTCGGTTTGCCCATTAATGATGCGTTTGTCAGAGGCTTTGACGCGCTTCATGACTGCTGGTACAGCAATTGTTGCCGTCAGTGCCTCTGTGTTGGTAGGTGTAGCAGCAACAATTGCACCATCATTGAGCACGCGCGTGGCAGGCGGTGTTTGACGCTCAATTTGGATGGGGGAAAGTTGCAAAGCTTCAATTCCCCGACTGCCAGGTAAGCCGTTGGTTAGAGAGTTTTGCAGTGATGGTATGACTTCTTCGTCCCAGGTCAACATAGGTTTTTTCCAATACTTAGTGATTATGAAAGCTGCAGTGCAAAATGAAAAGTGTTCATTGATGTCACTGCGAATTTGTGTTGCTCAATTACATCGAAAAGTTGCTCAAATATATGTGATTTGTTTTTATTGACAAGCCTCACAACCTGGATCGTCAATCGCACAAAACTTGATATCGGTGGCGGGTATGACATCCATTTGCTCCTTCGCGGCGGCTGCGGCCTTGTCGAGCGCACTTACGCTGCTGGCAGCTGTTGCAGTGCTCGACGCAACCGAATTCATTTTGCCGGCCGTGACGGTTGATTTTTCGACATGCGTTGCGCTTTGTGTGCGCAGGTAGTACGTCGTCTTCAAGCCGCGCAACCAAGCGAGCTTGTAAGTCTCGTCAAGTTTTTTACCCGATGCACCTGCCATGTAGATGTTTAGCGATTGAGCTTGGTCAATCCATTTCTGGCGACGCGAAGCGGCCTCCACGATCCAGGATGTTTCGACTTCAAATGCGGTGGCGTACAGCTCCTTGATGTCTTGCGGCACACGGTCAATTGGTCGCAGTGAGCCGTCAAAGTGTTTTAGATCAACCACCATCACGTCGTCCCATATGCCCAACCGTTTCAGGTCGCGCACCAAGTAGTGATTGATGACGGTGAATTCCCCGGACAAGTTGGACTTGACAGACAAATTACCAAAGCACGGCTCAATGCAGGCATCGACACCAATGATGTTTGAAATGGTCGCCGTGGGCGCGATAGCCACGCAGTTGGAATTGCGCATGCCGTCCAGTGCAACCTTCTTGCGCAAGGCGTCCCAGTCCAGGGTCGCCGAACGATCAACTTCCACGTAGCCGCCACGTTCTTCAATCAGCATGTCAAGTGTGTCGAGCGGCAAAATTCCCTTGTCCCAAAGTGAGCCTTTGAACGTTGCGTACTTGCCGCGTTCTTTTGCCAGTTCGGTCGATGCCCAATAGGCGTGATAACTGACAGCCTCCATTGACTTATCGGCAAACTCCACAGCTTCTTGCGAGGCGTAAGGCACACGCAGTTCGTACAGACAGTCCTGAAACCCCATGATGCCCAGGCCCACTGGACGATGGCGCATGTTGGAGTCACGCGCTTTTTTCACCGCGTAATAGTTGATGTCAATCACGTTGTCTAGCATGCGCATGGCCGTGGTGATGGTTTTTTTCAGCTTGTCATGATCCAGCGCCTTGGCACCATCAGACAAAGTTTTCAAATGCTGAACAAGATTGACCGAGCCGAGATTGCACACGGCCGTCTCGGTGTCGCTGGTGTTCAGCGTGATCTCGGTGCACAAGTTAGATGAATGCACCACACCGGTGTGCTGTTGTGGTGAACGAATGTTGCAGGCATCCTTGAAGGTAATCCACGGGTGGCCTGTTTCAAACAGCATCGACAGCATTTTGCGCCACATATCAGTTGCTTGTACCTTGCGGGATGGCTTGATTTCCCCGCGTTCGGCTTTGGCTTCGTAGGCGATGTAAGCTTTTTCGAAATCTTTACCGAACTTGTCATGCAAATCCGGCGTGTCGTTTGGCGAAAACAAGGTCCAGCCGCCTTTTTCCATCACGCGGCGCATGAACAAATCTGGAATCCAGTTGGCGGTGTTCATGTCGTGCGTGCGGCGGCGGTCATCACCGGTGTTTTTACGCAGTTCAAGAAACTCTTCAATGTCCAGGTGCCATGTTTCCAGGTAGGCGCAAACCGCCCCCTTGCGCTTGCCGCCCTGGTTCACAGCGACTGCCGTGTCGTTGACCACTTTCAGGAAGGGCACCACGCCCTGTGACTCACCGTTGGTGCCTTTGATGTGTGCACCCAAGGCGCGCACTGGCGTCCAGTCGTTGCCCAGTCCGCCGGCAAACTTTGACAGCAGCGCGTTTTCTTTGATGGCATCGTAAATACCGCCCAGATCATCAGCAACGGTAGTCAAGTAACACGACGACAGCTGCGAGCGCAGCGTTCCGGCGTTAAACAGCGTTGGCGTGCTCGACATAAAGTCAAAAGACGACAAGATTTCATAAAATTCAATCGCACGCTCTTCGCGGTTGATCTCGTTGAGCGACAGGCCCATGGCAACACGCATGAAGAAGGCTTGTGGCAGTTCAATGCGCTGTTTACGCACGTGCAAGAAGTAGCGATCAAACAGTGTCTGCAAGCCGAGGTAGTCAAACTGCAGGTCACGCTCGGGCTTCAGAGCCGCGCCCAGGCGGGTCAGATCAAACTGCTGCAGCTTTTCGTCGAGTAGCCCGTTTTCCACACCCTTGGCGATGAAGCCCGGAAAGTATTCGGCGTAGCGGCTTTGCATCTCTTCATGAGCCACCTCCTCGCCCAGCACTTCGCGGCGAATGGTGTGCATGAGTAAGCGTGCGGTGGCATAGGTGTAATCAGGGTCCTTCTCGATCAGGGTACGCGCGGCCAAAATGGACGCTTTGTAAACCTCGTCAATCGGTACACCGTCATACAAATTGCGCATGGTTTCTGCCACGATCGGATCCGGTTTGACATCAGCACCCAGATTAGCGCAAGACGCTTCAATCAGTGCTTGCAGGTTGTGGATGTCAAGGGCTACTTTTTTGCCGCCATCCATGACATGGATCAGCGGGGCCGCCGTGATTTGCGCCTGCGGCTGCCGCGCACGCTCCTGGGTGCGTTTTTCGCGGTACAGCACGTAAGCCCGCGCAATCTCATGGTGACCACCGCGCATCAGGCCCAGCTCCACCTGGTCTTGCACATCTTCAATGTGAAAGGTACCGCCACCTGGGCGCGAGCGCATCATTGCACGCATGACAGCCTGGGTAAGTTCGTCAACGGTTTGGCGCACGCTAGCTGATGCAGCACCCTGCGTGCCGTGCACAGCTAAAAATGCTTTCATCATCGCCACAGCGATTTTGTTCGGCTCAAAAGGCACCACCGCGCCATTGCGGCGGATGATTTGGTAGTTGCTGAACGGATTGGTTGCGGCGGCTGGCTGGCTGTAGTTGCC
>JAYWFR010000144.1:0-10835 GCA_043778695.1 Polaromonas sp.
GCGGCCCGCACGATTGCGCGATGCTCGCAAGTGCAAAGCTCGCAAGCGCCGTTGATTCGCCTGGCCGCCGTCAGCATGACGCGGGTGGCCGACGGCAAGCCGCTGGACATGGAGTCGATGGCGCAGTGGCTGGCGGGCCGGGCCAACTTGAATTATTTGCGGATTGACCCGCTCAAGGTCGATGTGGGCAAGGTGGCCGATGCCATGTCGGCTACCTATGCCGAGCGCCACAAGGTGCTGCCGGTTCAGGTCACCGCCACTGAAGTGGTGGTGGCAACATCAGAGCCGTTCATCACTGACTGGGTCAGCGAGGTTGAGCGCCAGTCCAAGCGCAGTGTGCGCCTGGTGGTGGCTAACCCGCTGGACATTACCAAATACACGGCTGAATTTTTTGCATTGGCCAAGTCAGTCAAGGCGGCTATTAAATCGGGTGGCAATTCTGGCGGTGCCAGCTTTGAGCAACTGGTCGAGCTGAACAAAAGCAACAAACAGCTAGACGCTAATGACCAGGGCGTTGTGCAAGTGGTGGACTGGTTGTGGCAATACGCATTCGATCAGCGCGCCAGTGATATTCATTTGGAGCCGCGCCGCGAGCAAGGCGTGATTCGCTTTCGTATCGATGGTGTGCTGCATTTGGTGTACCAGTTGCCGATGGGCGTGCACAACGCGATGACCGCGCGCATCAAGCTGCTGGGCCGGATGGACGTGGTGGAAAAGCGCCGCCCGCAAGACGGGCGTATTAAAACCCGCAACCCGGCAGGCGACGAGATTGAAATGCGCCTGTCAACACTGCCCACCGCCTTTGGCGAAAAAATGGTGATGCGTATTTTTGACCCAGACTCCACCGCCAAAGACCTAGACGCGCTGGGCTTTGCCGAGCACGACGCCAAGCGTTGGGAACAATTGGTACAACGCCCGCATGGCATTATTTTGGTGACGGGGCCAACGGGCTCTGGCAAAACCACCACGCTGTATTCAACCCTGAAGCGCTTGGCAACTGAGGCGGTTAATGTCAGCACGGTAGAAGACCCGATCGAGATGATTGAGCCGTCGTTTAATCAGACGCAAGTCCAGCCGCATCTCGACTTTGACTTTCCCGAAGGCCTACGCGCGTTGATGCGGCAAGACCCAGACATCATCATGGTGGGCGAGATACGTGACTTGCAAACCGCTGAAATGGCCGTGCAGGCGGCACTCACCGGGCATCTTGTTTTCAGTACGCTGCACACCAACGACGCGCCATCGGCGGTATCGCGGCTGATGGAGCTGGGCATTCCGCCCTATTTGATAAACGCTACGCTGCTGGGGGTGCTGGCCCAGCGCCTGGTACGCACCCTATGCAGCGCTTGCCGTGAAAAAGACGAAGGCGCACCTCGAGAGGCGCTGACCGAACTGGTCAAGCCCTGGCAGCTCAATGGCGGCTACCGACCGTACAAACCGGTGGGCTGCGTCGATTGCCGCCTGACAGGTTTTAAGGGACGCTTGGGTTTGTACGAGCTGCTGACGGTGACCGGCGGCTTCAAAGACAAGGTGTCCAAAGAGCCGAGCATTGATGCGCTGCGCCGCCAAGCCGTTGCTGATGGCATGCGGCCGCTGCGCCTGGGTGGTGCGTTAAAGGTAGCCGAAGGGCTAACAACGATTGACGAAGTATTGGCCTCGACACCGCCGATGTCGTGAGTTTGTAGGCATCCCCCGGAGCAGTTGCGATCTGGGCGCGCCTTGCGCTTATAGGTGAAAGCCACATGCCGGGGCGGGGCAAACAAATGCACAATTGGTTAATTCGATTTACCTGTTGAGGAGACTAGCTGTGAATATCAAGAGTCAAAAAGACTTTTTCTCCGGCCTCATGTTCATGGGCGTCGGTGCCGCTTTTGCCTGGGGTGCCACCACGTATAACGTGGGCAGCGGTGCGCGTATGGGGCCTGGCTACTTTCCGCTGATGCTGGGCGTATTGATGGCCGTTTTGGGCGCTGTTATTACCTTTAAATCTCTGGTGGTTGAAACCGCAGGCGGCGACAAAATTGGTGCCTGGGCATGGAAGCCGCTGGTCTACATTATTTTGGCCAATTTGGCTTTCGGCGTGTTGTTAGGCGGTCTGCCTAGCCTCAAATTGCCTGCCATGGGCATGGTGGTTGGAATTTATGCACTGACTTTTATCTCAAGTTTTGCTGAACCCGGCTGGAAGGTGAAAAACACCTTCGTTTTGGCAACCGTCTTGGCTGCTGGCAGCTACCTGGCCTTTGTCGTGGTGCTCAAACTGCAATTTCCCGTGTGGCCAACTTTCTTGACGCAATAAGTTAACGACAGGCCGAAGTAATAACAAGGAAAAATAATGGATCTGATTGCAAATCTTTCTTTGGGTTTTGGTGTGGCGTTCACGCCGATTAACCTGTTGTACGCGTTTGTTGGCTGCCTGCTGGGCACGCTGATCGGCGTGTTGCCGGGCATTGGACCGGTGGCTACGATTGCCATGTTGTTGCCTGCTACATATGCGCTGCCGCCCGTGTCGGCCCTCATCATGTTGGCCGGTATTTATTACGGCGCACAGTACGGCGGTTCAACCACCGCCATTTTGGTCAACTTGCCGGGTGAATCGTCATCGGTCGTGACTTGTATTGACGGCTACCAAATGGCCAGAAAAGGGCGAGCGGGGCCTGCACTGGCTGCGGCAGGTATTGGTTCGTTTTTTGCGGGTTGCGTCGGTACGCTGATCTTGGCCGCTTTTGCACCGCCCCTGACAGAACTCGCCTTTAAATTCGGTCCTGCCGAATATTTTGCGCTGATGGTGTTAGGCTTGATCGGCGCTGTGGTGTTGGCCTCGGGCTCGCTGCTCAAAGCGATCGCCATGATTGTGCTGGGCTTGCTGCTGGGTCTGGTCGGTACCGACGTGAACTCGGGTGTCGCCCGCTTTAGTTTTGACATTCCAGAATTGACTGATGGCATCGGCTTTGTGGTGATTGCCATGGGCGTGTTCGGCTACGGCGAAATCATCAGCAACCTGGCCACGCCGTCTGACGACCGGGAAGTTTTCACGGCGAAAGTAACCGGTTTATTTCCTACCAAGCAAGACTTTAAAGACATGGCGCCGGCCATGCTGCGCGGTACCTTTTTAGGTTCAGCGTTGGGCATCTTGCCGGGCGGCGGCGCGCTGCTGGCCGCTTTTGCCGCCTACGCTCTTGAAAAGAAAATGAAAATGAAGCCGGGCGAAGTACCGTTTGGTCAAGGCAACATTCGCGGCGTAGCGGGCCCCGAGTCAGCCAACAACGCTGGTGCTCAGACGTCGTTCATCCCGTTACTCACACTGGGCATTCCACCCAACGCCGTGATGGCGTTGATGGTCGGCGCGATGACGATCCACAACATTCAGCCTGGCCCGCAGGTCATGACCAGCAACCCGGAATTGTTTTGGGGTTTGATTGCCTCTATGTGGATTGGCAACGCGATGCTGATTATTTTGAACCTGCCATTGATTGGTATGTGGATCAAACTGCTGACCGTGCCTTACCGCTACCTGTTCCCGTCGATTGTGCTGTTCTGCGCGATTGGCGTGTATTCAACCAACAACAACACCTTTGACATTTGGACGGTAGGTGCGTTTGGCGTGATTGGCTACCTGTTCGTCAAACTCGGCTGCGAGCCAGCGCCGCTGCTGCTGGGCTTTATTTTGGGCCCCATGATGGAAGAAAACTTGCGGCGCGCGCTGTTGTTGTCGCGTGGCGATTGGTCTGTGTTTGTCACACGCCCGCTGTCTGCTGGCTTGCTGGCCGCTGGTTTGCTGATGCTGATCATTGTGCTGCTGCCGTCGGTGAAAAACAAACGAGAAGAAGCTTTCGTTGAGGAATGACCCAAATGACTCGCCAAAAAAAAGCACCTTCGGGTGCTTTTTTTATGGTCTTTTTTAAACCCAGTCGGGCCTGCGCCACAATAGATTGAGGAGTTTTTTTAATGTCTTTGAGTCAATACCCCCAGCGCCACGCCCTGCACAACGAGGTGCATGCGCGCCCGCCCGAGGCCATGTCGGTACCTGTGGCCATCTCCCACGTTGTGATGCTGGCCGGCCCTGCCGAGCGTGATGCTTCACGCGCACACGTGTCTGAGCTGTTGCGTAACCAGCATTTGCCGTTGCCTGATGCGGCATCAACCCATATCCGCATGGATCTGGGTGCCTACCGCCTGCGTTGGGAAATGCACACCGAGTTCGTCACCTGGACCTTCATGCGCCAGCTTGATGCCGCGCCGCAGCCAGGCCAGCAGCCACCCAGCGCCGCGCAAGTGGTGCCGCAGGACTGGCTGGCGGCCTTGCCAGGGCAGTGCCTGGCCAGCGTGCACTTATGGGCTATTTCCGGTAGGGCCAGTGGCGCCGAGGGAACTGACGAGCTGGTGCGCCAGATGCTGCAAGAAGACACGCTGGTGGCCTCTACAGTGGCTGATGGTTATGCCGAGGCTTACACCGACTTTGCGATTCATGCGGATGGCTTTTCGCGCATGTTGCTGCTGGCGGGCAGCATATCGCCACGCCGCTTGGGCCGCTTGGTGCAGCAAATGTTGGAGATTGAAACCTATCGCATGGCAGCCCTCATGGGCTTGCCTGCTGCGCGTGAAGCGTCTGAGGTACTGGGCAACGCCGAGCGTGAGCTGGCCGAACTGGCGGGCTCGATTCGCAGCGCTAGAGCCGACGAAGAGCCGCAACTGTTAGACCGCCTGACGCGCTTGGCCGGCCAGGTCGAAAGCCAGCACGCCACCAGCCACTCGCGCTTTTCGGCTAGCAGCGCCTATTTCGAATTGGTCGACAAGCGCATTGACGACATTGCCGAATCGCGCCTGGCAGGCTTGCAAACGATTCGCGAGTTCATGAACAGGCGGCTCAGCCCCGCGCGCAGCACCTGCCAGTGGGCCACGCGGCGGCAAGACGCGCTGAGCCAACGTGTCTCGCGTATCAGCAACTTGTTGCGTACCCGGGTAGAAATAGAGCAGCAGCAAAGCAGCCAGGCGCTGCTGGCCGCGATGAACCAGCGCCAGGGTTTGCAGCTCAAATTGCAATCCACGGTTGAGGGCTTGTCAGTCGCGGCGATCACGTACTACATCTCAGGGCTGGTGTACTACGTGGCGCGCGGTGCTAAAACCGTAGGCTGGCCGTTTACCGCAGAAACCACCACCGCTGTTGCCGTACCGGTTGTGGTGCTGGTGGTCTGGTTATTGCTCAGGCGTTTGCACAACAAAGTTTTTGAAACCTGAAAGACCAACATCATGCTGCGCAGAAATCTGTTTGCCTTGTCTGCTTTTACGATGGTCTGGCTGCCCGCGCTTGCGCAAAGCTACCCAGCCAAACCGATACGCTTGATTGTGCCTTTTCCGGCAGGCGGCGCGACTGACATTTTGGCCCGAGCGCTGTCGCAAAAGCTTGGTGAAAAAATCGGCCAAACCGTGGTGGTGGAGAATCGACCCGGCGCGGGCGGCACGATTGGCTCTGATGCTGCTTCAAAATCAGCAGCAGACGGCTACACGCTGCTGCTGGCTACATCTAGCACACACAGCATTGGCCCGGCCCTTAGTGCTTTAGCTAAGTCGTCAGCCAATCCAAAAATTCCGTACAACGCTGAAGCCGACTTCACGCCTATTGCCTACGTAGCCTCATCGCCCAACGTGGTGGTGGTGCCCAACACGCTGCCGGTTAAAACCATGCGCGAGTTCATTGACTACGCCCGTAAAAACCCGGGCAAGCTTAACTATGCATCCAGCGGCAATGGCACGATTGTGCATTTGACAACCGAGTATTTCAAAGCGCAGTCAGACACCTACATTTTGCATATACCGTATCGCGGTACAGCGCTGGCCATACCTGATTTGGTCAGCGGCAAAGTCGACGTGCTGTTTGACTCGTTTGTGACTGGCATGCCGCATGTCAGGGACGGCAAGCTGCGCGCCCTGGCCGTGACCGGTGCCAAGCGCAGTTCACTCGCGCCCGACATGCCGACGGTGGCTGAAACGCTGCCCGGTTTTGATTCAGTCACCTGGTTTGGCCTGTACGGCCCTAAAAATCTGCCTCAAGAGCTAACCGTCAAAGTCAACCAAGCTGTGAATGCCGCGCTAGCCGACACCGATGTCAAAGAGCGCTTTGCCCGTCTGGGCGCTGAGCCCACAGGCGGCACACCGCAAGCTTTTGCCGCCATGGTGAAGGCCGACAATACCAAGTGGAAGAAAATCATTGCGGACCGCAAGATTTTGGTGGAATAAACAAAAACAGCTTTAAGCTGCGGCCAACAGCGCGGGCACGGCCGCCTTGCGCAGCGCAATAATCCGACCACTGGCAGCAATCGTCTCTGGCCTGTGCGCTATTGCAATCCGCGTCAGATTCAGCTCAGTAATTGCTGCGGTGATCACGCTTTCCAGCCCGGTATCCAGATGGCTGGTTGCCTCGTCTAGAAACAAAAATTGCGGCTTTTTATATAGAGCCCGGGCCAAAAAAATCCGCTGCTTTTGCCCGCCCGACAGCGTCGTGCCCATGTCGCCGACCAGCGTGTTGTAGCCCATAGGCATTTTTAGAATATCTTTGTGCATTTGAGCCAGTTTTGCGCACTGCTCAATTTGCGTCTGGTCAGGCGCGTTGTCAAAAAAGCAAATGTTGTCGGCCAGTGATCCGGCAAACAGCCGGTCGTCTTGCATCACCGCGCCCATCATGCTGCGGTAAGTGGTCAGCCCAAGTTGGGTCAGTGGCAGGCCGCCAACCAGCACCTCGCCCTCGACGGGCTTTAGCTGCCCCAACATGATTTTCAGCAGCGTGGTTTTACCGCAGCCTGACGGGCCCACCAGCACCACCGCCTCGCCCGCAGCAACCGTCAGGTTCAGGTCGTCCAGCACCCACGGCTCTTCATCGGCATAGCGAAAGCGCAGATTGCGCAGCTCCAGGCTGGGTACGATCGCCTCGCTGCCAAAATGCGGCGTGGCCACTTTAGGCTCGGGCTCTGCCAGCACAATGTCCGACAAGCGCTCAGCCTGTATGCGCAGCATGCGCACCTCAAAAAGCTTGTCAATCAGGCTGCTGATGCGGCCGGTAAATTGGTCTTTGTAGGCGATAAACGCAATCAACATGCCGATGGTAAAAGTGCGGTCCAGCACCGCTCTGCTGCCCAGCCAAAGAATCAAAGCGGCCTCAAAAGCCACCAGTAGCGCATTGACGGTTTGAAAGCTGACGTTCAACCTTTGGATCTGAATGCCAGCGTTGGTGCTGTCCACGACCATTTTCAAATACCGGGTTTTACGGTCAGCTTGGCGGTTGAACAGCTTGATGGCCTGTATGCCCCGAATGGTTTCCATAAAGTGCGACTGCTGGCGCGCTTGCCGCACGATTTGCCCTTCAGACGCCATGCGCAGTGCGTCATAGCGCAGCAGCCGCAACGCGGCGTACAACGCCACCGCAATGATAGCTATCACCCCCAGCTTTGGACTGTAAACAAACATCATTACCAGCGTGGTGATGGCCATCAAGCCGTCCAGCACGCCGGCTAAAAAGCTGGTTGTCAGCGTTTGCTGAATCGCCGATATAGCCCCAAAGCGCGACACTATATCGCCCATGTGCCTCTTTTCAAAAAACGCAATCGGTAGCCGCAGCATATGCTCCATCACATTGGCCACCCACTGCAAGTTCAGGCTTGTACCCAGGTACAGCAGCACCCAGGCGCGCACGGCTGACACCAGCGTCCGCAAAATGCCCAGCATCAGGATGCCCGCCACAATCACCGTCAACAAGTCTTTATCGCCAGACACCAGCGCGTCGTCAATGATCCACTGCATTAAAAACGGGCCCACCAGCGAGAAGATTTCTAGCGCCAACGCCAGCATTAGTGCTTGGAGCAATGATGTTTTCAGCCCCCGCACCCGGCCCATCAGGCCGCGCAGACGTATCGACTGGCGCTCGGTGCGCTTTCTAAAATGAATGTTGGGTTCTAGCTCTAGCGCCACCCCGGTGTAGTGCTTGGACGCTTCTTGCAGCGTCATGGTTTGCAAGCCCATGGCTGGGTCATGCACCATGACTTTGTTGCCTTTGACTTGCTTGAGCACCACGTAGTGGTTCAGGTTCCAGTGCAGCACGGCGGGCGTGGCCAATTGGTGCAGGCCTTCAAGGTCTAGTCGCATTGGCCGGCACGACAAGTTCATTCGGCCCGCCACTTGAATCACTTGCGCCAAGTTCAGCCCTTTTAATGAAACTGTAAAGCGCCGCCGCAGGCGCTGCATGTCAGTTTTGTAGCCATGGTACGCAGCCACCATCGCCAAGCAGGCCAGGCCGCATTCTGCGGCTTCCGTTTGTAGAAGCAGCGGCAGTTTTTTTGAAAAACCTAAATTTAAACCTTCAAGTGCCGACATCGGTTAAATGCGTCCAGACACGCTGTACAGCGGCTCAAGTATCCATTCCAGCAGGGTGCGCCGGTCTAGCCAAATGTCGGCATCGACCTGCATGCCCACTTGCAGCGGCTCCTTTTTGCCATAGGCCAGCACGTGGTCAATATCAGGCGCAATCGTCACCACGTAGTACACGTCACCCGCCGGGGCAGGAAAGGGCAGCTCTTGCGGCGCCACAGCAGTCCGCGATATTTTGATCACCTTGCCCGGCTGGCTGCCAAACTTTTGGTACGGGAAGGCCTGGTACTGCAACTGCGCTGTGTTGCCCGTACGCACAAAGCCCACCGCCCGGCTGGGGATGTAAATATCCGCCTGCAGCCGCGTGCCAGCGGGTATTAAACTCATCAGCGGCTGAACTGGGTTGGCCTGCTTGCCAGGGTCAATTTGCAGTGCAGTAACCATGCCGTCTTGCGGAGCCAACACATACGATTCACGCCGTGCTTCATTCTCTAGCCCGCTGGCGGCAAGTTCAGAAATGGCCCGCTCCATCGCCTCAATGTCACTGCGCTCTTTAAGGGGTAAGCCCGCCAGCTCGGTCTGCAGGCTCACCGTGTCGCGTTCATTGGCCACTTTGCTGCGTTGCAGGTCATACAGGCGGTTTTGCTGGTCCAGCAAGTCGGCACGTTTGTCTTGCAGCGTCAGCTCTGACACAAACTTTTCAGCATACAGCTGCGCATTGCGCTCCACCACTACAGCGGACAGCGCCACGCGCTGCGTTTGCGCTGCCACTGCGCGTGCAAGCTGCTCTTGTTCTTGTAGCAGTTGGGCCAGGCGCGTACGGGCTGATGCAATCAGGCCTTCGTACAGCTGATGCGTCTTGGCCTCGTCCTGTTTCAGGCTGGCCTGCCTGCTTTGCAGTTGTTTGGCAATTTCAATTTGCGTGTTGCCCTGCACACTGGTGCGCTCGGTAGAAACCACCGCCAGCACATCACCTCGTTTGACGATTTGCCCTTCTTTGGCGCGCAGCTCAGTCACGGCGCCGGCCTGCTGCGGGTAAATTTTGATCAAACCTTGGTCGGGCACCAGGTAGCCCGCGGCTCGCGCTTTTTTGGTGTACTCGCCCCACACCAGATAAGCCAATATGCAGACGGCGATACACAGGCAGCCGGTGGCCAAAAAGGCGAAAGAGGTTGGGCGTGCGAGGAGGATTTCGCCCAGCCAGGTGTCGCGTTTGTGGTTAAGCGCTTCGGTACGGTAAAGCGGGGTTGCCTCTTGCTCTTTCACAATTTTTCCAGCTGTGGGTGAAACATCCTTAATTTTGCAGATCACTGAATGTGTTGGACATTGGTTCAACCTTGATCCCTGCATCAGCCAACAAATTAAGAAGTCCACCTGTTCCAACAAGGTGCGCAACACCAACGGCTATTGTGCATTTTTGATTCGTATTCTTTAGATGACTAACTAATTTTGGTAGCCAATTCCGATTTCGCTGTTTTAGTATTACAGTATTTTCCCTCTTCAAAAATTTGAAATTAAAGTAGATTCGATTTAACTGATTTTCTACTTCATCGATGTTTTGTTTTTTCAGAACATTTTCAAGCTCTAGCTCATCGTTATATGCATCGTCTGATGCTGCAAAGTTATAAATATCTTTAAAGTAGCCGATATAATTTTCATTCAATCTCAAATCACGATCAACTAATATAAAGTTTGTGTCAGTATTTTCAAGTGTTTTAATTTGATAATTATTTTTGAAAGCATAATCAAATAATTTAAGATCTATGTTTTTAGAGCCTTCTAATTTTTTTTCGACACTCCATAAGGCTCTTCCAAGAGTTATAATGTATTGCGCGTATGCTAACGTTGGTATTTGGTCAAGTACTGGCTCGTTTTTATAGTCGGCTGTCATACTTTTTAAATTTCGTTTTTTTATTAATTCTGATCGAATATTTTGAAGTTCTAAATCACTGGTTACTGTTAAGTATTGGTCTGAATTTTTAAAACTCGTCAAATAATAAGATGGATTTATTCCATCGTTAAAACTTGATTCGATAAACAATGTTTTGTTTTTTGTCAAATATTGAAGCAAGGTGTCTGGCGTTTGTATTTGCGAAAATATTAAGTGCTTGGCGCCAATCAAAACACACTCGGTCTTTCCTGTAAGTTTGTATGCCAGGATTGGCATACTTTCCGCCTGTGTTTTTTGAAAAATTGCACACATAACTACTATCAAGGTATTCCTCGCCGCTCTCATTGCTGATGGTTGCGTCATATACATAGATGGCTGCCTCTTTCGAAAATTAAATATTTGAGGGTGTCAAGTTTTTTTGTTTGACACCCTTGCTAATACTACGCTCCTGACTCGTAGTTCACGCCCGAGTCAGCTGTTGCGGGTGTACTAAGGATCATGTTCAAAACTCCCCTCAAATCGTCCTGCCTACGGCACGCAACTTGCACGCACTGACGGCATGAAACAAAAAGACCTCGGGCTCGAACTC
>JAYWFR010000145.1:0-26816 GCA_043778695.1 Polaromonas sp.
TGTTAATTTTTGATGCGGGCATTCCCAGTTTGCTAGGCACACAAGCCGAGCGGCACGCTCATGTCGCCACGCCTTAACTCGTGCTTGCAGCGGCTGATCTGGAACTTTTGCAGCCACCACTTGTTTTCAATGCGGGAAAATGGCGTATTGAGGCTTTGTCAACATGGCGTTTAAAACGAGTTGACAGCCCCCCCCTACGGTACAAAGCGTTACTTCTCATTTTGGAAGTGATGACTCAACATAAAGTACAGGCAGGAATTCATGAAACCTTTTCGAAATAAGTTTTTAGCTACAGCGGTGTTGTCATTGATGGCCAGCCCGGCTTTGATTGCTTGCGGCGGCGGAAGCTCTGTTACGCCTACAGCCAGTACCGCAAGTACAGCGGCCACAGGGACACCAGCAACAGGCACCACACCAGCTACCGACACCCCAGCAGCAGGTAGCACGCCTGTAGCGTCAGTATCTGCAGATCCCATTTCAGTTGCGTCAGGCGCGGTTGCAACTGCCGCTGGCGCTACGCTGATTGCTAGCGCATCAAGCGATGAAGAGGTCTACAACCTGGCAGCAGACATTGGCGACACGTGGCAGCTGATTTTGAACAATAAGACCAATACCTATGTCATGCGGGTGCTGAACTCGCAATATGGCTTGACGTCGACCACGTCGGCAGGCTTTACCAAAACAACCGTTGGCTCGATTACCACCATCAGTGGCACGACGGGCAGCGCGTTGTCGGTACAGCTGGACACCCGCACCAAAACATTGGCAGGCAACGCCACGGTGGGAAGCAAAAAAGCAACTGTTTCTGGCAGCGGGTACAACGTTACGGACACCAAATTGCTGGCGGGTAATTACGGTTTTATGGGTTCGGTCCGTAATGTGGCAAACGGCCAATTTCGCGATAACCCAGTCGGCAGCTTTATCGTGGCAGCTAACGGGGTTGACATCACAGTTTGTGACAAAGGCATTGTGGTCAATAACGCATGCGCGGCGGTTCCAAACAGTGGCGCGCAGGTCATCAGCAGCAAGCCCTTAAAGGTCAGCCGCGACAGCGCTACAGGCGTATTGATGCTGAAAGACGGCACAAGAGACTTCGGCGTTTTGCATGTAAGTGCTGGCGACCGGGGTCCGGTCTTGATCATCGACCGATTCGGTCTGAACGATGACAACGTTTTGCGTGCGGGCGTGATTTTTGCAGCCAAGCCAGCAAAACTGGCCGGGACGGAATTTAATGGCACCTTTAACTGCAGCGTTAATGGAATTGACAGTGCAATCGCCGTGGTAACAGGCAACACCTATACCGTCAAGGACGCACAACGCAACACCAACAATACAGGTACATTGCAATACAACAAGGTGGTCAGCGGCAATGGTTTGTCTGCCATTGATCTGGATGGTGCAGCCATTGCTAAAAACGTAAATGAAACGCTGGCGCAAGCCAGTCTGGTTCTCCCGTTGTCCAGTAGCTTGGCCGTTTTGTCACGTGGTGACGGAACGCTGGACATCTGCCGTCGGGCCAGCTAAAACTTTGTGATTGACCGCTTGCCCAGCCTGGCCTGGGCAAGCGTTTGGTTTGCAACAGATACACACCAGTTTGGGCTTATAGCCCTTATAAATACTGCGCAAGCAGCTATAAATAAAATAGCAAAATACTAGACTGGCACTGCAGTCGTCGTTTTTACCCGGTCTAGAACAAAGCTGGTTTTGCAGTCCTGCACGCTGGGGTGCTTGAGCAGCGTGTCCATCACAAAGGCTCTGTAATGCGCCATGTCCTCGACCACCACACGCAGAAAGTAATCCATCTCGCCGGTTAGCGCGATGCATTCCTTCAGCCTTGTCTTGCAATTCAGACAGCTGCTCGGCCAAGTCCTGATGCCGCAAAGCCGCCTTTCTCAGGCGCACAAAGGCACACAAAGGCGCACTCGTGCAGCGGGACCTGCTAGGGCTTCTGCGCAGCCAAATCAAATATCTTGGCCATGGGAACCCATTTTTCGCCGGCCGGCGTCCAGGGTGTAGGCGCTTGGTGGTTCCACATCAGTTCTTCCCAGCGGACGATGACTGGGTTGCTTTGCGCGGCTTGGGTCATGCGCTCAGCGCTGTAGGCGGCTGGGTCGACCTCCATCACCATAAACAGGCGGGTGCCCAATCGGTAAATCTGCATTTGTAGCACGCCCTGCGCGTGCAGGTGCTCACGCACCGCGGGCCAGATTTGGGCGTGGGCTTTTTCGTAGTTAGCAATGCTTTGGGCGTCGTTGACCAGGTCAAGCGCCAGCGCGTAGCGGCTGGCTGGTTCGCTGGCTGTCGTCATGGCAGCGCCCGGTCCAGGTGGGTATAACCGCCGTCAACAAAAATCCATTGCCCAGTGGTGTGCGACGACGCATCAGACAGCAGAAAAACGCAGGTTCGGGCCATTTCTTCAGGAGTGGTCATGCGTTGACCCAAAGGGATTTGGGCGGTGATGGCGGCAAGTTTTTTGTCGGCGTCATCAAAGCTGCTGATCCAGCGCTCGTACAGCGGTGTCATGACCTCGGCCGGAATCAAGGCGTTGACCCGAACACCGTCTTTCAGCAATGCGGCCGCCCATTCGCGCGTGAGAGAAAGCTGCGCGCCCTTTGACGCACAGTAACCACTGGTATTGCCTTGCCCAGTGATGGCGGTTTTGGACGACACGTTGACAATCGCGCCCCGGACGGCCTTGAGATGCGGCGCGCAGTAGTGCGCCATGCTGTAGTAGTGGATCAGGTTGCGCTCTAGCGAACCCACAAACGCGTCGCGGCCTGCGTCCAGTCCGATGTTGTCATTCACCCCGGCGTTGTTGACCAAGCCATCAATGCGGCCAAAGCGGGCCACAACCTGAGCCACTGCCGCGCCGCAAGCGGCATCGTCTGACAGCTCTAGCTGCAAAAACATGTGCTGCGCTGCCTTGGCCTGTAAAGCCAGTGTGAACTTTGGCAACATTGGGTCTTTGCCGAATATCACAGGGATGGCCCCTTCTTGCGCCAGCGTCAGCGAGGTCGCCGCCCCAATGCCGCTGGCGCCGCCGGTCACGATGACCACTTTGTCTTTTAAATTCAAGTCCATAAAAACTTTCAATAAATCGTCAATCAACCAGCCCCTGCAAATTCAGGTTGTAGCAGGCAATGGCGTTACCGCTCCAAAATGCCGTTTGCTCTTCCAAGCTCAAACGCGTGCTGGCCCATTGGTGCGCCAAGCCGTGAACACCCTGGTAAGCCGCGGCCAGCTGGCAGACCGGCCAGTCGGAGCCAAACATCAACCGCTGGGGCCCAAAAGCTTGCAGCGCGTGGTCAAAACACGAAAAAATGGACTCGGTATCTTGCGCTGTGATGACGCTGTGGCTGCCCCAGTCGGTCTCAGTGACCGCGCCTGAGAGCTTGCACATCAGGTGGGGCAACGCGGCCAATTCGTCGATGCAACTGCGCCAGCGGCGTGCGGTTTCTGGGCTGCGCAGCCAGTCACGAACGGCAGGTTTTCCCACGTGGTCCAGCACCAACCAGTGCTGGTCATGGCGTGCGCAAAGCGCCGCCACCGTCGGTAGCTGGTGGTCAAACACCAGCACGTCGTAGACCAGCCTCCGCTTTTGAACCCGGCTCAGGCCGTGGTTGATGGCGGGGTTGCTGGCCCAAGCGCTGACATCCACCTCGTCTTGCAGGATGTGGCGCAAGCCCTTAAAAGCCGCATGCGCCACCCACTGATCCAGTTGGTGGTCGAGGTCATGCCCTGCCAAATCAGCCCAGCCTACCACCCCCGCCACATGGGGGTTGGCGTTGGCGACTTGCAATAAAAAATCAGTTTCCTTCGCTAGCTGGCGGGCTTGCACAACCACAACTGCACTGACACCCGCAGCGTCCAGTTCAGCGGCGCAGTCCACTGGCATGCAGTCGCGCTTTAGCAAGGGCATGGCGTTGTTGATCCACGGGAAATCGTCGGCGCGGTAGTGCCAGTAGTGTTGGTGGGTGTCGATCTTCATGCCGATGCAGCCTTGGGTTTGAAGGTGTAGTGCGCCAGCGACTCGGGCTTCATTTGGATTGAAAAGCCTGCAGCCTTGGGCGGCATGTAAGCGGCGTTCTTGATCACGCAAGGATCAACAAAGTGCTCATGCAAGTGGTCGACAAACTCAATGACGCGCCCCTCGCGGGTGCCGGCAATGCACAGGTAGTCGATCATGGACAGGTGCTGCACGTATTCGCACAGGCCTACCCCACCGGCATGCGGGCACACGGGTAGCTGGTACTTGGCTGCCATTAGCATCACCGCCAAAATCTCGTTCACGCCGCCCAAGCGGCACGCGTCAATTTGCACCACGTCAATAGCGCCGCGCATGATGAGCTGCTTGAAGACAATGCGGTTTTGACACATCTCCCCGGTCGCAACCTTGACCGGATGCACGCCCGCGCGGATCACGCGGTGACCTTCAATATCGTCGGGGCTGGTGGGCTCTTCAATGAACCAGGGCTTTGCAAACGCCAGGTCGCGCACCCAATCCACGGCTTGCTGCACCTCCCAGACTTGGTTCGCGTCAATCATCAGGTGGCGGTCCGGGCCCAGCACCTCGCGGGCGATGGCCAGACGGCGGATATCGTCCGCTTTGTCGCGGCCGACTTTTAACTTGATGTAGTTAAAGCCCGCGTCGATGGCGTCTTGGCACAACCGGCGCAGCTTGTCATCGCCGTAGCCCAACCAGCCCGCTGACGTGGTGTAGCAGGGGTATCCTTCTCGCTCCAGCACGGCCCAGCGTTCGGCTTTGCCCACGGCCTGCTTTTGCAACAAGGTCAAGGCCTCTTCGGGCGTGATGCAGTCGGTGATGTAGCGAAAATCAACTAATTTAACAATCTCTTCGGGGCTCATACGTGCCACCAGCGCCCACACCGGCAGGCCAACTTGCTTGGCCCATAAATCCCACACTGCATTGACGACGGCACCGGTGGCCAGATGAATCGCGCCCTTGTCCGGGCCAATCCAGCGCAGCTGGCTGTCAGACGTGATGTGCCGCCAAAAGCGGCCCATGTCCTCAGCCACCCAGGCCATGTCCAGGCCTACCACCAAATGGCGCATGGCCTTAATAGCGGCGCAGCAGATCTCGTTGCCACGGCCAATGGTGAAGGTCAGGCCGTGGCCTTCGAGGCTGGCTTGGTCGGTTTCCAGAATCACGTAGGCCGCTGAATAGTCCGGGTCCGGGTTCATGGCGTCCGAGCCGTCCAATTGTTGGGACGTAGGAAAGCGCACGTCCAAGACGCGCATGTTGGTGATTTTTGTCATCTCAGGCCTTGACGGTCTTTTATGTTGGGTTGCCCTGGTGGTTCGATTCCCGGTACGAGAAAGAACAAGCCACGAAGCCGCTGACAGTGCTGTCACGGTGAAATCCGTACGCCGCTGGGCGGTATATCTTTGAGCCGCGACGACTTGGGCAGACGCGAATTTTTTGACTACCCGGTCACCCGGGCATGTCGTTCAAACTTCCCCATCAATCGTAAAGGACAGCCGCAATCTTGGCGTCCTTCATGTTGGTCTTGTCATAGTAGTAAAAGCCGGTATCGATGATCTTGGGCAGCTTCTCGCCCTTCAAGGCTTTGACCGCAGCTTCCACCGTTTTGTAGCCAATGCCAACCGGGTTTTGCGTGATCGCGCCAGCAATGGTGCCGTCGTTGATCATGTCTTTCTGGGCTTTGCCGGAATCAAAACCAATGATGGTGACACCGGTCTTTTTGGCTTCTTTCAAACCCTTGCCAGCACCAATGGCTGAGCCCTCGTTGGTGCCAAAAATACCCTTGAGCTTGGGATGCGCCTGCATCAGGGTCTTGGCAATTTCAGCCGACTTCAAGTGGTCGCCACCGCCGTACTGCACATCCACCACCTTGATTTTGGGGTAGTTGGTTTTGATACGGTCTACAAAACCATCGCGGCGACCGGTACCCGTGGTGCTGGTTTGGTCATGGCCAATCACCGCCACCTCGCCTTCGCCGCCAATCTTTTCGGCCATCTTGTCGGCCGCCAAAGCCGCAGCCGCCTTGCTGTCAGTTTGCGCGGTGGTCAGCACAATATCACTGTCGACACCTGAGTCAAACGCGATGACCGGAATCTTGGCGGCTTGGGCTTTTTTCAACAACGAAATAGCCGCCTTGCTGTCCAGCGCGGCAAAGCCAATGGCCGCTGGTTTTTTGGCCATGGCAGCGGACAACATGTCGATTTGCTTGTCGACTTGTTGTTCGGTTTCTGGGCCTTCAAAGGTCACTTTGACCTTGTAGTCTTTTGCGGCCTGGTCGGCACCCTGCTTCACCGCTTGCCAGAACTGGTGCTGAAAACCCTTGGAGATCAAAGGAATGTAGATCTCTTGAGCCGATGCTAGGCTGGAAAAACCAGCCAATGTCAAGCCTGCGGTCAAGGCGAGTAGTTTTCTTTTAGCGTTCATGAATTGTCTCCAGTTAGAAAGTTATGTCACACGAAATCACGAGGGGAAATCTAAAAAAAGGGTTTGTCGGCTGGGTGTTGTGGTGTCTCCTTATTTTTTGTTGCGGCGCAAGTTGTCGGTGTACACCGCCAAAATAATGATGAGACCGGTCAGCACCATTTGCCACTCTTGTGCCACCGACATGATGCGCAAGCCGTTGATCAAAACGCTCATGATGAAAGCGCCGATGAGGGTGCCCAAAATGGTGCCCACACCGCCGCTTAGTGAGGTGCCGCCGATCACCACGGCGGCAATGGCATCTAACTCATAACCCTGACCCAGCGCGGGCTGCGCCGAGTTCAGGCGCGATGCAATCAACAGCCCCGCAATACCGCAAATACCGCCAGCAAAGGCATAGGTGATGATCTTCCAGCGGTCCACATTGACGCCCGACAGGCGTACCGCTTCTTCGTTGCTGCCGAGTGCAAAGGTGTAGCGCCCCAGCGCCGTTTTGTTCAGAATGACCGCGCAGACCAGCGCTACCAAAAACAGGATCAGCACGCCATTGGGAATCGGCAGCGCAGGGACAAGATGACCGATCAGCGAGCCCAGGGCGATTTGGTCAAAACCTTCGACATCGCTGAAGTAGATGGGGCGGGTGCCGGTGATGATCAGCGACGCGCCCTTGAGCAGCATCATCATGCCCAGCGTGGCAATGAAGGGCGGTACGTGGAGCTTGGTAATCGCCAGGCCCGAGAGTGTGCCGCACAGGGCACCCATGCCAATGGCACACACTACACCTAGCGGTATGGGCATACCCAAATTGACCATAAACACACCCGCCATCACGGCGCAAAACGTCATCAGCACGCCGACGGACAAGTCAATGCCTGACGTGATGATGATGAAGGTGCTGGCAATGGCCAGCACGCCAATGACGGTGGTGGACTGCAAAATGCCGATGATGTTGTCCCGTGTCATGAAGGCATCCGGCTTGAGCACTGTAAACACCACAACCAGCACAATCAGGCTAGCAAAAGCCAGCAGCTTTTGCTTGGCCTGCGCGCCAGACAGCTGAGCCGGCCAGGCGGTAGAAAAAGAAGCGGTCGGTGGTTGTGTCATGGTTGCGCTTTGCTGTGTTGGGTTTTGTTTTTCGACCTACTCACGCCGTGTTGCCAGCGCCATCAAAGCCTCTTGAGTGGCGACGTCGCCCCGCACCTCGCCAGTGATGCGGCCTTCGCACATCACCACAATACGGTGACTCAAAAGCAGCACCTCGGGCAGCTCACTGGAAATCACAATGATGGCGCGCCCCTGCGCGGCCAAGTCGTTGAGGAGTTTGTAGATTTCGCTTTTGGCGCCCACATCGATGCCGCGCGTGGGCTCGTCAAAAATCAGCACATCACAGTCTTGCACCAGCCACTTTGCGATCACCACCTTTTGCTGGTTGCCACCCGATAAGAGCTTGGCGACCTGCGTGAGCGACGGCGTCTTGATGCGCAGCTTGTCCACCATCTGCTGCGAGACGATGTGGATGGCAGAACGGTTGAGGAACAGCTTCCACTTCAGCCAGCGCTTCAGGCTGGGCAGCGTGATGTTGGACGCCACGTCCATGCCGGTGGCCAAACCAAAGTGTTTGCGGTCCTCAGACAAGTAACCAATGCCTGAGCGCACCGCGTCTTGCGGCGACTTAAGCTGGATGCGCTGGCCACGTACCCGCACTTCGCCCGACTCCATCAGGTCGGCCCCAAAAACAGCACGCGCTACTTCGGTACGGCCCGCGCCCATCAGGCCGGCAAAGCCGAGAATCTCACCCCGGCGCACGGCAAAGCTGACATCACGGATCACGCGCCCCCGATTCAGTCCGCGCACGTCCAGCAGCACCTCGTTGGCGGACGTATCGGGGATCGTTTTGTCGGCCTGCTCCAGCTTGCGCCCTACCATCATGGCGATGACCTCGGCCATCGGGGTGGCAGCGGGGACGGTGGCGATGTAGGCACCGTCGCGCATGACGGTAATGCGGTCGGCAATGCGCTGGATTTCGTCCATTTTGTGCGAGATGTAAACAATGCCCACGCCTTGCGCTTTGAGCTGGCGGATGATGCGAAACAGCTCTTCAATTTCGGCGTTGTTCAGTGCAGCGGTGGGCTCGTCCATGATCAGCACGCGCGACTGGTGTGACAGAGCTTTCGCAATCTCCACCATCTGCTGGCGCGCCACCGTGAATTCGGCAATCGGGGTGGTTGGGCTCAATTGCAGGTTGAGCCGGTCAAACAAGGCTTGGGCATCGCGGTTGAGCTGGTCTTCGTCCAGCAGCAGGCCGGCAGCCTTGCGCGGCTCGCGACCCAAAAAGATGTTTTGCGCCGCCGTCAGGTGACGCATCAGATGCAGCTCCTGGTGGACGATACCGATGGCCAAGGACTGCGCATGCGCTGGACTGTTTATCTCCACCGGCTGGCCGTCTAGCAGCACTTCACCACTGTCTTTGCGGTACACACCCGCCAAAATCTTCATCAAGGTGGACTTGCCCGCGCCGTTCTCGCCCATCAGCGCATGCACCTCGCCCGCTTGCAGGTCAAAGCGTACGCGATCGAGCGCGCGCACGCCCGGAAACGATTTGCTGAGGTTTTGTATCGAAACCAGTGCCGTCACAGTGATTGCCTTGTTGCGGTTGACATCAGATGGTGACACCACCATCAACCAACATCGTTTGCCCGGTGATGAAGCGGGACTCGTCGCTGGCCAGAAACACCACCATGGGCGTGATGTCGTCTACCGCAGCCAGGCGCCCCATGGGTTGGCGCGCAATGAAGTCTTGTTCTGCCTGCGCCGGGTCGGCTGAGCTGGCAATGCGCCCGCGCAGCGACGGCGTGTCGACTGTCCCGGGGCACAGCGCATTGGCGCGCAGGCCGGCTTTCACATAGTCGGCGGCCAGCGATTTGGTCAGGCCAATAACCGCTGCCTTGGTCGTGCCATAAGCGCAGCGGTTGGTAAAGCCCCTGATGCTGGACGCCATTGACGCCATGTTGATGATGGACACGCTGCCGCCTCGCGCTTCAACCTTGGCCACCATGGCGGGCAAAAAAGCGCGTGTCATGCGGAACATGCTTTTTACGTTCAAGTCGAAACTCAAGTCCCAGTCCGCCTCGGTCCCGTCGAGCAGGCTACCGTGGGACACGATACCGGCGCAGTTGAAAAGGACATCCAACGGCGGCATGCGGGCCGCCAGGTCAGCGATGGCACCCGCATTGAGCACGTCCAGCAGCTCAATGTCAATGCTGGGACAGGCGCTGGCCAGGCTGTCTAAAAACGTTAAATTGATGTCGGCGGCAATAACATGTGGTCCTTCGTCTGCGCAGGCCAGCGCGCTGGCGCGCCCGATGCCCTGCGCAGCCGCCGTGATGAGCACCGTTTTGCCTTGCAACCGACCTAGACCCATACAATAGGCTCCATTTAAAATAATTTAAATATAAACTAATAATTTATTTATGAACAATATCGTAAATGACTTCCGCATGCCAACCCTTGGTAGTTACCCCTGACCGTGGCTGTTTTGCCGTAAAGCCACCCTGAGAGCCTGACCCCTCATGACACCCCCACTAAGAAAACCACGCGGACGCCCCGCAAAAACGGCAGCGTTTGACGAATCAACGCTGCTGCCAGAAGATCGCTACCGCGCGCCTGCGCTGGACAAAGGCTTGGATATTTTGGAACTGCTGGCGACCCAGCCGTTTGGCCTATCGCGCGCCGAAATCGTCAAGGAAATGGGTCGCGGTGCCAGCGAGATCTACCGCATGCTGGAACGCTTGGTGGCGCGCCAGTACGTCACGCGCAACCCGTCTGGCGACCGCTATGCGCTAAGTTTGAAGCTGTTTGCATTGGCTAACATGCACCCGCCCCTAAGCCGCCTGATCAACCAGGCACTGCCGGTGATGGACGACTTTGCCCGTCAGGCCGAACAGTCCTGCCACATGGGTGTGTACGACCGCGGCAATGTGCTGATCAGCGCGCAGATCAACAGCCCACGAGGTTGGAGTTTTTCGGTCCAGCGCGGTGCCCGTGTCGGCTTGCTGGACACGGCTTCGGGTCACTTGCTGCTGGCCTATTCAGACGAAGGCAGCTACAAGCGGATGCTGGCCGAGCACGCGCCGCTCGATGGTGAAGTGCCCATCACCAGCGCCAAGCTGCAAGAAACACTCCAAGTCATCCGGCAAGCGGGCTACCTTGAGCGAGACAGCGCCCAGTCCTACGGCGTGGTGGACATTTCTTTCCCCGTTTTTGGGCCCGACAAAACAGCACTGGCTACGCTTACCTGCCCGTACATCCGCCGCATTGATCGCCACGTGGGCCCGGACATGGCGCAAGTGCGAGAAGCGCTACGCAAAGCTGCCAAAGTGCTGTCACTGACACAGGGCATGGGCACCGAGGTGGGGTGAATTTCAAGTCAGGCCTGTTTTATTGAAATCAATATAAGGCTGCGAACCAATGAAAACGCGCGCTAACAGCTATTTATATAGTAGCAAAAGAGCACGCTAAACAGGCACAGCCGTTGTCGCCTTTACCCGGTCCAGTACAAAGCTGGTTTTGCAGTCCTGCACGCTGGGGTGCTTGAGCAGCGTGTCCATCACAAAGGATCTGTAATGCGCCATGTCCTCGACCACCACACGCAGAAAGTAATCCATCTCGCCCGTCAGCGCCACGCATTCGACCACTTCGGGCCAAACCTGCACGCTGGCGCGAAAAACGTCCATCGGGTGGCGTTTGTGGCTCTCGCTGTGCTTTTCTAGCCGCACGTTGAGGTGCGCAGTTAAGCTTAGGCCCACGCTTTCTGGCTTGACGAGAGCCACATAACGATCAATCACGCCGGACTCTTCAAGCCGCTTGACGCGCCGCAGCACTGCGCTGGGCGACAAACTGACTTGATCGGCCAGCTGGTCATAGGTGGCGCGCCCGTCTAGTTGCAGGCTGCGCAAAATATCGCGATCTAGCTTGTCAATTGTTTGCATGAGTCTGGTTTTGCAGGATTGTTGCGTTTAATTAAATTACAGCGCTGATTTTGCATGAAAACTGATGCGCAGCACGCGTACAGTGTGCGGCATGGTCTGGAGAACTGTATGAACGCACCCTTGTCTTTCGAAAAAGGCGCCGCCTGGCCCAACCCCATGGGCACCGACGGCTTTGAATTTATTGAATACGCAGCGCCAGACCCAGCGGCAATGGCTGCGGTGTTTGAACGCATGGGCTTTACCGCGATTGCCAAGCACCGGCATAAAAATGTGACGCTGTACCGGCAGGGCGGCATCAATTTCATCATCAACGCCGAGCCCGATTCATTCGCCCAGCGCTTTGCCCGCCAGCACGGGACCAGCGTGTGCGCGATTGCTTTCAGGGTGCAAGATGCCAAGGCCGCGTACGAGCGTGCTATTTCACTTGGCGCTTGGGGTTATGCCGACACAGCAGGGCCGGGGCAGTTGAACATTCCGGCGATCAAGGGCATTGGCGATTCGATCATTTACTTTATTGACAAGTGGCGGGGCAAGCCACGCAATGGGGTAGCGCCGCAGCCTGGGGCGATTGGCAACATCGGGTTTTACGATGTGGACTTTGAGCCTCTCGATGGCATTACCGCGGATGCGTTAAATCCCCAAGGCCACGGGCTGACGTACATCGACCACCTGACCCACAACGTGCACCGGGGCCGCATGGATGAATGGGCCGGGTTTTACGAGCGGCTGTTTAACTTTCGCGAGATTCGTTACTTTGACATTGAGGGCCAGGTCACCGGCGTGAAAAGCAAAGCCATGACAAGCCCGTGCGGCAAAATCCGCATCCCCATCAATGAAGAAGGCAACGAAAAAGCCGGACAAATTCAGGAATACCTGGACAAGTACCACGGCGAGGGCATTCAGCACATCGCCATGGGCAGTGGCGACTTGATGGCGACCGTTGACCTGATGCGCAGCAAAGGCGTGAAACTGCTAGACACCATTGACACCTATTACGAGCTGATCGACAAGCGCATTCCCGGCCACGGCGAAAACGTGGCTGAGCTGCACCGCCGCAAGGTGTTGGTCGACGGTAAAAAGGGTGCGCTGCTGTTGCAAATTTTTAGCGAAAACCAGCTCGGGCCGATCTTTTTTGAGTTTATTCAAAGAAAGGGTGACGATGGTTTTGGCGAGGGCAACTTCAAGGCGCTGTTTGAGTCGATTGAACTAGACCAAATACGGCGCGGCGCATTAAAGGCATGATGACCCATGGCAACTAATTGCGTTGTTCTACCAACCGTTTACGGAGGCACCACCCGCCCACCGCGCGGCGACTACTCGCGCGACGGCGCTGTTCGTGCGGACTACACCTGCCCACAAAACTACGCCGCCTACACCGGCGCTGACCACGAGACCTACCGCCTTTTGCACGCACGGCAAAGCAAGCTGTTGCCCCGCTTGGCATGCGACGAATTCATTGCCGCTCTGCCCTTGCTCGGTGAGTGCACCCACATTCCGCGCTTTGACGACGTGAACGAGCGGCTATTTAAAGCCACGGGCTGGCAACTGGTAGCGGTGCCGGGGCTGATACCCGAGGTACCGTTTTTTACCCTGCTGGCAAACCGCCAGTTCCCGGTGACGGACTGGATTCGCAAGCCCGAGGAGTTTGACTACATTGTCGAGCCGGATGTGTTTCACGACTTGTTTGGCCATGTGCCGCTGCTGTTCAACCCGGTGTTTGCCGACCACATGCAGGCCTATGGTGCGGGCGGGTTGAAGGCGCACGCCCTGGGCGCGTGTGAGCAGCTGGCGCGCCTTTACTGGTACACGATTGAGTTTGGCTTGATGCGGCAAGCCGATGGTTTGAGAGCCTACGGCGCTGGCATTTTGAGCTCATCGGGCGAGCTGGTGCACGCCGTTAAAAGCACAGAGCCACAGCGCGTTGCGCTTGATTTGATCCGCTGTATGTCTACCCCGTACAACATTGACAGTTATCAGCAAACCTACTTCGTGATTGACAGCTTTGAGCAGCTGTTTGACATGACCGCGCCAGACTTTACACCGCTGTATGAACAGCTCAGTGGTGCACCATTATTAGAGTAAAACAGCCTGTAGCCCAATCAAATACAGCGCTACGGGCTATAGAATAAATAGCAAATACTCAGAGCGGAACCGGCAGTTTTTTCAAAAGCGTGATGCGCTTGGAGCTCAAAATCACGTGGCCGCTGTGCTCCAGTTGCTTGAGGATGCGGCTGATCGCTTCACGTGATGCGCCGATGCGGCTGGCAATGTCCAGGTGGGTGCAGGCAAGCACATGCGGTTTGATCAGCGCGGGCTGCTCAGTTTGGCTTTTACGTTTTGGCAAAGGGCTGTAGTGCTCAGCGTTCAAGCCTTCTTGCAACACCGCCGCCATGCGGCTGTAGACGTCAAGCAGCGCCATGCTGCGGGCAACCTCGGTCGCGGCTCTGGCACGGTGGATGACTTTGACCACCAAATCAAGCGCGAATTCGGGTTGCGCTGACAAGTGTTCTGCCACATCGCGGCGTGTGAGAACTGCGCAGATGCAGGGTTCAAGCGTCATGATGGACGCTGAGCGCGGGCCGCCGTCAAGTGACATCTCGCCAAAATAGTCGCCACTTGGAATGACGCCGTAGGTGATCTCACGGCTGCTGGCGTCCATGGCATAGGCTTTGACGCTGCCTTTGAGCAGCACAAACAGGCTGTCGCCCGCGTCGCCCTCGTTGATGAGGATGGTTTTTTTCGCGTAGCTTCTAACAACGCCGCGTATGGCAAGGGCGCGGATAGCTGGCGTGAGCGCCGCGTACACATCTTCGAGCGGGAAGTTTTTCTGTTTCGTCATGCATCGTAATTTAGCATGACGTTGGCCGCGCGGCGTTTGAGCGCGGCCGTGTCAGTGCATGTGCAGTCGGGTTGAATAGCCTGCAAGCGGCAGCATGGCAATGCGGTTGATGAGTTCGCGCGCGCCTTTGGAACGGGTCTTGTAGCACAGGCTGCGCACGTGGCTGCGAATGGTGGACACGGCAACGTTTAGCTGCCCAGCTATTTCAGGGGTTGCCAGACTACGGCATAAAAAGGTCAGCACCTGTTGCTCGGTGGGGGTCAGTCCAAAGCTACGGGCAAACAGCAAAAACACGCTGGTGTCGCATATCGCAGAACGCGGAAAAAACAGCCTGATAGCCTGGATGCCGGGGATCCCGGACGTGGCCGCGCTGGAAGCTGGCACCACCGACAGAGTCAAGCTGGCGCCACCGACTGACAGACGGAGCAAACCGCTAACGCCTTTGCTGGCATTAGCTAGCGCTAGCAGCAGTGCGTTGTGGTCAGCTGGCGAAGCGGCGAACAGCTGCTCGCCTTGCACGTTAAGCAAGCCACTGCTGGCCATGGCATCGCGCGAGGCCAAGTTGCTGTAAAGCACCTGCCCTGATGGGCTCACCATGAGAATGCCGACGGAAATTTCATTGAGCAATGACGCAAAAACGTGGGGCTCGAATCCGATCGGCACCGAGTGCGCTGGCGGCCGTGCAGCGGGCAGACCAATCGGCGCGCCAGCTCCAAAGTCGCTGGGCGGCTGCGCCGTCGAAGCAATGCTTAAAAAGGCGTGGTCAAGGTTGTTGCTCATGATCAAACTTCCTGGGTGATTTGGACACTTCAGGTTACAGAGGTTGAGCAAAATTTGCCAGTAACTGCACCACCCAGAATATGTGACCGATTCACCTTTCTTAGCTGCCGTTCGCACCGCGGCAGTTGCACATCATTGGTGGGCGTTAGTGAGCGTTAGTAAGCGTTAGTGAGCGTTTTCTGGCCAGCGCTGCAGTTCGGCCAGTGTTGGTGGGCACAAGTCGCATACCCGGCTGACCTGGTTGGCTGCATCAACCGGCCACGCGCCTTGCTGGCAGGACTGCTCAAGCGTCGCGCAGGCATCACTGATGGCGCTGGCACCCACGTTGGACGCAGCACCCTTTAAGGCATGTGCTGCGTGTGACAACGCGGCACTGCCGCTGGCGGCCAACGCAGCGCGCAGGTCAGCGCAGCGCTTGGGCAGGTCCGCCATGAATAGAGCGATGATGTCGCGGGTCATGGTTTGTGCGGGGTCGTCAAACTCTTTGAACTGCTCCAGGCGACTCCAATCCATCAAACTTAACACTTGCTTAAGGTCATTTAGGGCGCTAGCGCTAATGTTACTTGCGTTAACAGCTTCTGATTTAGGAGCATTTTGGATCGTTGCTGCATACCTCGCAAGCCCTTCGGCCAGCTCGTCGATGCGCAGCGGCTTGGCTAAAAATCCGATCATGCCAGCGTCCAGACAGCGCTGGCGGTCTTCTTCCAGCACTGATGCGGTCAGCGCAATGATGGGAGGAGCAGCATGGCCGTGGGTTGACAAAATCAGCCGCGACGCATCCAGTCCGTCCATGACCGGCATATTGGCATCCATCAACACAGCGGCAAAAGGCAACGAGCCTTCATTGCCCAACAGCGACTGGCTGACCATGTCGGCCGCTTCGCGGCCGTTGACGGCAGTCGCTGCGGTGTAGCCAAGTTTGGCCAACATGGCCAAGGCCACTTTGAGGTTGATGGCGTTGTCATCGGCGACTAAAATCCGTTTGTGCAGGGGCACGACGTCGCGCGGCGGCGGCGCGTTGGCCACTGTTTGCAGTAACGACACGCGGCCCAGTGCGTTAAACAACTGCGATTGCCGGTACGGCTTGAGCAGGCGTGCGTCGAACACCTTTGCCTCAAGACCTGTGGGCATGACACCCGACGTTAGCAGCACCACATGTGCATCTGGTGTTCGTTGCCTGACGGCTTGGGCGAAGGTTTGGCCGTCCATCTCTGGCATGTGCATGTCTGTGATGATGACGTCGGGCGTGTTGTTAGCCAACCAGTCCAAAGCTGGTTGGGCCCGTTCAAACAGCACGGTGCGCAGACCCCAGCGCTCAAGCTGCTTGCTAACGATACGCAGGTTTAACTCGGTGTCGTCCACCACCAGCGCCAGCTGACCTGCCAAGCTGGCAACCCGGCTGTCCAGCGCCTGGGTTTTGTCGGGCGCTGGTGCTTGCGCCAGCTGCGCTGTAAACCAAAAGGTGGAACCTTCGCCAAGGGTGGACTGCACGCCGACTTCGCCTTTCATAATACCGGCCAGGCGCTTGCAAATGGCCAACCCCAAACCCGTGCCGCCGTACTTGCGGGTGGTGGAGGCGTCAACCTGGCTGAACGACTGAAACAGCGCCGACTGCTTGTCCAGCGGGATACCGATGCCCGAGTCTTTGACACGAAACTCGATCAATGTTGGTTTAGCAGGGTCACTTGCGGGGCTTTGGTGCAGGTGCGCGCTAACCACCACCTGGCCGTGCTCGGTGAATTTGACCGCGTTATTGATAAAGTTCAGCAACACTTGGCGCAACCTGGTCACGTCGCCGTAAACCCACTCAGGCACGTCGGCGTCCATGTCGGCTATCAGTTCTAGTCCTTTTTCACGGGCGCGGGGGGCGGCCATGTCGCAGGCCTCTTCAATCGTGCCCTGCAAGTTAAGCGGCTCGGCTTCCAGCTCTAACTTGCCAGACTCGATTTTCGAAAAATCCAAAATGTCGTTGATCACGCCTAGCAGCTGGTCGCTTGACACGCGCATGGTGTGCAAATAATCGCGCTGCTCGGCGTCCAGCGTAGTGTCAGCCATCAAGGTGGTCATACCGACCACGCCATTGAGCGGGGTGCGGATTTCATGGCTCATGGTGGCCAAAAACGAGGCTTTGGCGCGAGCTGCGGCCAGCGCCTCTTCACGCGAGGCTTCCAATTGCGCGGTGCGTTCAGACACGCGCTCTTCAAGGTGTTCATTGGCGTCCAGTAGTGCCTTGGTCTGCTGGACAATCTCGGCACGGCTGCGCACGATTTCCTCGCCGCTGCTGCGAAGCACGCGCGACAAAGCTCGCACTTCGGCGATCTTGGCGTTGGCTTGAACATCAGGCACCTCGCCCCGCCCAAGGGCCAAAGCAGCCTGACTCAAGCCGTTAAAGCGCTGGCTGAAGCGCCGCGCAAACAAGGTTGCCAGCGCGGCGCCCAGCAGCAGCACCGCCAGCATGACCAGCAGGGCATTTCTGACGGCCACCTGCACGTTAGTTGTGAAATCATTCGCGGGCGCTGCCACTACCAGGTTCCAGCGCAGACCCTCGTCCTCACCAAACGGCCGCATAGTGACCACCAAGGCGCTGTCCCCATTGCCAGCGCGACCGTCAAAGGTCTCTCGCTGGACCGATGAATCTTTGGTTTTACCAAGCGCCGGCAGCACCTGCTGAAAGGCTTGGCGCAAGATGGCGTTGCTGCTCTGGTCAGGCTGGTGGCGTACCAACTTGCCGCTTTGTTCGCTGAACAAAGTGTCTCGGGTGGAGGTGGCAACCAAAAATCCGTCTTGGTCGACAATAAATGCAATGCCATTGGCGCTGATTTTTTGCATTTGCAGCAGCTCAGACAAGCGCTCCAAATACAGGTCAATCGCAAAAACACCAGCCAGTTGCCCATCTGGTCGGTGTACGGGCTGCGCCAGCGTGATCACCAGCTGTTTGACAGAGCGAGCGGGATAGCTGTCTGTAAACACACGACCACGGGCCTCTGCAGCGGCTTTGTACCAAGGCCGGGTGCGCGCGTCATAAGCACCGTCGTCGTTCGGCAAAGCCTGGCTGCGGTCGCCCGGCTTGCTGGCGGAAAAATATCGCCGCCCGGGCTCAGGGGCTGTTTGAACGGCAACTCGTGTTTGGGTGAAGGCGTTGTCTACGGCTGGCCTGACGCCTAAAAAATCACCTTTGGCATTTCCAAAAAACAAATAATTCACATTCGGCGTCATGCGCGTCAACTTAAAGGCCAGGGTTTCAAACTCCAACGGGTTGTCGAGCATTTCCAGCGCTTTATTGGTCTGCCCCACTGTAGGGATTTCGGGCAGCATGCCGTTAAAGATGGTGTGCGCCTGCCGCATATGCTCTTGCGTGCCGGCTTGTACGCGTTGGGCCACATCGCCGACGACCTCTTGCGCTAATGCGCCCACGGTTTGCAAATTGCTTTGGTGCATGGTCCAGCCGACGATGGCTGCGGGCAGTACCGCAAACAGCAGCAAGCTGAGGGTCAAGACGCTACGCAGCGCCCAGGCTTTGGGCGTGCGCGGGTTGGTCGCGGGCGCAGCTGACGGCTCTGACATATTGGCCACGCCGGTCAGACCACGCTGGTGATTTCCACCACGTCTAGCGGATGGGTTCGGCCTGTGACCTTGACCATAGCGCGGCGACCTGTGCGTACTGAGCCGGTCACCAACCGCGCCGTTGGCACACTGGCCGCCACCGGCCAATCAATGGCTGGATCGCCTTGAAACATGCGCAAGGCGCCTGCCACGGTGTCGCCGACAGGGGTCGTTTGCGCGCTTCCACCGCTTAATCCTTCCAAGCGGGCGAAAGCGACCGGACCGCTGTGCAATGCGACATTCAAACCAAAAACTGGCAGGCCTCGGTCCACAAACTGTTGCGATGCAAAACTTGAGACGTGACGTGCAGCATCTTTGAGCCCCAAGGCTGCCCGCACTGCCCGCAAGCCGTGATTGACCGACAAGGTGTCACCGGCGTCGACAAAGACACACAGCATGCCGTCGCCAACAAACTGCATGTAATGCGCGCCAAACAAATGAACGGTGTCGCCAGTGGTGCCATAAAACTGGCGAATCAAATCGCCCAGTTCGGTGCTGGACAACTTTTGCGCCCACTGCGCGTAGTGATGGATTTCGGCAAACAGCACCGTGGCGCTGGCAAACTTTTGGCTGTCTTGCACCAAACCGCCATCGGGCCATTGCTTGGCCAGCGAGCTGGCCAGACGCTCTTCGTACAGCCGACTGATCACGTCGTGCTGCTCGCTCAGGGCTGCCGTTACTGCGCTGTCAACCGCCATGCTGCGGATGGCATCGGCACGCACCAGTTTGTTGAGCTGGGCGTTGACGGCTTCTCGCAATTCAGCTGGCGTGAATGGCTTGGTTAAATAGTCGTCAGCGCCGGTGGTCATGCCCTGGCGCATGTGGCTGCGCTCGGCCAAGGAGGTCAGCAAGATAATCGGGGTGGTGGCAATGTCACCGTCTGCGCGTACGCTTTCCACGACCTGGAAACCATCCATCTCTGGCATTTGTACATCGCTGACCACCAGGTCTGGCTTGTGCTCGCGAATCAAGGCCAGACCGGCGGCACCATTGTCTGCGGCAAAAACGTCGTAACCGTCTTTTTTTAAAACCTGACTGACCAGCATACGGGTGCCAGCGTCATCATCCATGACCACAATTAACGGCATAGTTGTCTTTTTAAATACATAGTTGAAAAGTACACATATCGTAATTTACTATGCAATTTTTAGCTATCTGGTGACAACAACGCCAGCGTTTCATTGACTACTTGTGGCGCGAAAGCCATCTGTACGTGAGCTTTGCCGCGCAGCAGTCGGTTGTTGGCACCCGGCAGCGTGGCGGTAGACGCCGGAAAAACAATGTTGTCGCTGTTGGCGTACCAGCAAGTAAAGAGTGTTGGCCGCTGGCTGGGCGCGTCTTGATCCAAGCCCGATTGCCAACTTGACGCCAGGCGCATTTGCTGACCATTCAGGCTGTGGCTAAAACGGGCTAGCCAAGTGCCGCGGTGCGGCGTACCGATGGTGACGATATGAAAAACCCGGCCATCAGCACGCATAGTTTGCAGCCAGGCACGCGCGGCCAGGCCGCCCATTGAGTGACAAACCAACAGCGGCGGCAAACCGGTGGCCTGCGTGACTTGCTGCACAGCCGCTTCAATTTGTGGGGTGTAGTCGTCTATCGAGCCAAACACGGGCTCCAGACTGAGCGCTACAAAGGCTTGGCCACTGCCCTGCAAGCGGGCAAGCCATGGGTTCCAGAAACCCCGGTTACAGAAAAATCCGTGGATAAAAACCACGCCGCGTTTGCCTTTGACGACGCACTGTGCTGCCAGCTTGTCGGGGATCGCGTTGGCGCGAAATGGTTGACGCCAGCAAAAAATGCCGGGCGCAACCAAGGTTTCTCCCAGCCAGGCGCTGAACAATTCGCTAGCCGTGGCGCGCGGCGCGGGGTCGGCCTTGTTAACGCGGCGCAGCAGTAAAAATTCGACGCCCAAAAAGCCGGCATAACCGAACAAAATAAACAAACAACCCGCGACCGCGAGCGCCGGGGCCGTTTTATAAAACCAGGCAACCCAGCTGATGGCCAAAACCAACAGGCTGGCGGTGATGAATTGTTGTAGCCGAGCCAGCATGTTTAACCGCAAACAAGCATCAAGCCAATTTAACGTCTTGACGGCTCAGTTGTTTGACCAGCCCTTGTGCCAGGCGGTTAACTACACCGTAAACCGACAGCTGCGGATTGGCCCCGATGCTGGTCGGAAACAGCGAGCCATCGTGAATTGACAAATTTTCAATCTGCCAGTGCACGCCGTCAGGCCGCGTCACGCCTTGCTTTTCGGCACCCGTCATGGCGCAACCGCCCATGACGTGGGCGCTGACGATTTTGGTGAGCATGGGCTTTATCGGCAGCGCGTTGACGGCATCACGAGCCTCTGTCCAGGTGGTGTAGGTTTGCGCCATTTCATGCAGCGGCAGCACCTTGGCAGCACCTGCGGCAAACTGGATTTCCATCATTGACAACAAGGCCCGGCGGGCGCCGTCCATCACATAGTCGGTCAAGGGGTAGTCGAGTGCGGCCGAGCCATCACCGCGCAACTTGACCTTGCCGCCTTGCGACTGATCATGGAAACCGTCGCGCATCAGCGCCAGCAGGGTGTGGTTGTGGGGAAAAGCTTTGAGCAAGTCATGCTGACTTTGGCCCATGCCCGGAACAGTGGACGCAAAAATAACTGGGTGCAGTGGCGGTGCTTCAAGCTTGTAGCCAATTGGCCCGTCAATGGCTTGGGTTTCCAGAAAATGGTCGGTGTAAATGGTTTGTGGCGCGCCAGCCCATGCTTCGACTTTTTGTTCGAACACCGCCGATGACATCACCACTGGGTGTAAGAAAGTACGCTTGCCCAGTGTGCCGTGTGGATCAGGTGCGCCAGATCGCAGCAACACCGCTGGGGAATTTATAGCGCCGCCTGCAAGAACATAATGCTTCGCTACTATTTTTATAGCTGCTTGCGCACTGTTTGTTTGGGCTAGCGCTGTATTTTGTGCCCTGGGTGAGCATATTAAAGAAGTCACGCGGCCATTCGCCAGCTCAAACCGCTCAGCTATGGTTTCTACCAGCAGCTGGGCACCTTTGTCTAGAGCCGCGGGAATGGTAGTGACCAGCATCGACTGCTTGGCGTTGGTTGGGCAGCCCATGCCGCATGAGCCCAGGTTCCAGCAGCCTTTGACATTGCGAGCAATCGCTTGTGCGGGAATGCCGAGCTTGGCCGCGCCGCGCCTGAGCAAATCGTTGTTTTCATTGGGCGGTGTCAGCCACGGGCCGATGTTCAAGCGCCGTTCGGCTTGTTCAAAATACGGCGACAACGCGTCAGGGTTGTAATCCGTCAAGCCAAACTTGTCTTGCCAAAACTTCAACGTACTGGCCGGCGTGCGAAATGACGATGTCCAGTTGACAGTGGTGGAGCCGCCCACACAGCGGCCTTGCAGGATGTTGATGGCTTTGTCTTCGGTCTTGCGGGCTGCACTTTCCTGATAGAGCTGCGGATAGGCGTCGGACTCTTTTTGGTTGAAGTCTGTGCTGCTTTTGAGCGGACCTTCCTCGACGATAACGACTTTCAAGCCCGCTTTGGTAAGCAGCTCAGCGGTGATGCCTGCGCCTGCGCCACTGCCAACGATGGCTACATCGCAGGTGATTTGTGCAGGCGGGGGCGCGAACGGGCCACCCATGACTTTCCAGCCACGTGCCAGGCCGTCTTTGATAGGGTCTTGTAGTTTGCTCATGTTTTTAAATCGTCTTAAATCGCGAGGGGGCCGGGGTAACCGAGCATGGCCCAGGTTGTTGGTTCAGAAAAGTAAGCACCGGCAATGATGTCGTGCAGTGCTGCATAAGCCTGCTGGCGCACGGCAAGCTTGGACAAACGCATGTCTTGCAAGGCGGCTTGTACATCCGCTGCATTTGCGTTGGGCCAAGGAACGGCCAGTCCAGCCAGCGCGCGTCTGCAGACGCCAGATGCCAAAAGGGACAGCAGCTGTGACAACTCGGCTTGGGCATGTGGAGGTAGTGCGCCAATTAACGCGTCAACCCGACCAAGCAGTGCGGCAAGCGCTACCTCTTTGGCCGGTGCTGGTTCGGGCAAGGTTTTGTCAAGCACACCCAGACCGATGGCGCGAAAAACCTCTCGGCCGACGGGAGTCAATGTGCCGCGTACCAGTCCAGGTTGAATTAACGCAGCCGTGCCACCGATTACAGCAAGTACAGCTAAAGTTGTCGCACCAAGTTTGAGCAGGGTTCTTCTTTCCATGGTCGACAGTTTCGCACGCAGCGCTGCTTTGCAATAGAGCGGGGTTACTAGATAAACTCGGGGTTAACATGAATTTCAGATCAAAGTGAATACGTCGGCTAACCAGATCAACACATCGCTTGAGGCCGTTGCACGGTTTCGGCAGTCACGCGTCAGCAATGCGCCTTTGTCGGACGCGAACGCGGCGATCAAGCGTTTTCAGGCGCGGCGTTTTCAAGCCACCTACCCTGACCTGTTAGAGAGCCCGCGATATCAGACTGCTGCACGCTTTTTTTTACACGAGTTGTACAGCGACAAAGACTACGCAGAGCGCGACCAGCAATTTGCGCGCATTGCCAGCACAATCGCCAAGCTTTTTCCACAATCTGTGGTCAACACCGCCGCTGCGCTGGCCGAGGTGCATGCATTGACAGAGCGGCTTGACGATGCGATGGCTCATGCTTATTTGGCATTGCAGAAAGCCTACTCAGGTCAGACTGAAGCCGCACGCTACATTGCCTGTTGGCGTCAGGTGGCTAATCCTGCCGCGCGTCACCAGCAACTTGACGTGCTGCTGGCGCTAGGCCAATCTTTGGACAGCTTGACGCGCAAACCAGGCTTGCTAGCGCTGCTAAAAATGATGCGCGGACCAGCTGCTGCGGCCGGATTAGGTTCATTGCAAAAGTTTCTAGAGGCGGGGTTTGATGCCTTTCAAACCATGCGCGGTGCTGACGAATTTTTAAAACTGATCGCCCTTCGAGAGACTGACTGGATCCAACGTCTGTTTGACGAAGACGCTGTCGCTTGCGAGACCAAATTGACTGAACTGTTGGGTCGCAACGCGGCAATTTGACAGCTTACTAGGACAAGCCCCATACGATTTTGTGCGAGTCGCTTCCACAATTGCCGTTGGAGATTTTATGAACAAACCTTGGCTACAAAGCTACCCCGAGGGCGTTGCCCACACGATTGATACCGAGCGGTTTTCGTCGCTCAACCAGCTGTTGGAAGATTCATTTAAGAAGAACGCTTCCAAACCCTTTTCGGTGTGCATGGACCGCTGGATGTCTTACGGCGAACTCGATGCGCTCTCATCTTATTTGGGGGGGTGGATGCAAAGTTTGGGGCTGGAGCCAAACGCGCGCGTAGCCATCATGCTGCCTAACGTGCCGCAATTCGCGGTAACGATGGCGGCTATTTTGCGGGCAGGCTACACCTGTGTGAACGTCAATCCGTTGTACACAGCGCGTGAGCTAGAGCATCAACTCAATGATTCTGGCGCCACAGCGATTGTGATTTTGGAAAACTTTGCCGCGACGCTTGCCGATGTGGTGGAGCGCACACATATCAAGCACATCGTGATGGCCTCGATGGGTGATTTACTGGGCTTTTTGTATGGTAAGTGGCTAACTTTTGCTGCTCGCCACTTGGCCAAGATGGTACCTGCCTACAAGCTGCCATTGGGCGGAGATCGTGCGGTTATATCTTTTAGCAAGGCACTTGCTGATGGCTCAAGCATGACGCTTCAACCAGCGCATTGCACCCTGGATTCAATGGCGTTTTTGCAATACACAGGCGGCACAACAGGTTTGTCAAAAGGAGCGGTGTTAACGCATAGGAACATCATTGCAGCGGTGTTGCAGGGTGAAGAATGGTTCACTCCAGCGCTCAAACGTGTCGGTGATGTAAGCAACATCAACAACATTGCGGCGTTGCCGCTTTATCACATCTTTGCGCTCACGCTGAGTTTGCTGACGATACGCTGGGGTGCGCATTTAACGTTGATTCCCAACCCGCGCGACTTTGGCAAATTTATTGACGTGCTTAAAAAGCGCCCCTTTCACATGCTGCCAGCAGTGAACACATTGTTCAATGCGCTTTTGCAGCATCCGCAATTCAAGACTCTTGATTTTTCAAATCTATGTGTGTCGCAAGCTGGCGGCATGGCGGCGTCTGAAGGAACTGCCAAGCAATGGCAAGAAGTGACTGGCTGTGCCATGATCGAGGGCTGGGGCATGAGCGAGACCTGTGCGATCGGTACGAACAACCCAATAACCAGTAAAGAATTCAGCGGAACTATTGGTCTTCCCTTGCCGAGCATTGAAATCGCCATCAAGGATGATGATGGCAAATCACTTGCGATTGGTGAGTCTGGTGAAATTTGCATCAAAGGCCCGCAGGTGATGGTGGGTTATTACAACCAGCCCGCTGAAAATGAGAAAGCGTTTACTCCTGATGGCTTCATGCGAACCGGTGACATTGGCATCATGGACGACAAGGGCTACACAAAAATCATCGACCGCAAAAAAGACATGATCATCGTTTCAGGGTTCAATGTGTTCCCTAATGAGCTTGAAAATGTCATTTCGATGTGCGCTGGGGTGGTGGAATGTGCGGCCATTGGTATTGCAGACAAATCACAAGGCGAAGCGATCAAGGTTTTTGTTGTCAAAAATGACCCCGCATTGACTGAAGAAGACGTGGCGGCCTATTGCAAACAACATTTGACGGGCTACAAGCGCCCCAAATACATTGAATTCCGAGATGATTTGCCCAAAACCAATGTTGGAAAAATCTTGCGTCGTGAGCTGCGAAGCGCGAGCTAGTCCGCTTTTTTTTGTAGTGCAGCGATGAGCAGCATAGAACTTCCTTTCGGCATGCATGTTTTTGAGCGTGGCTGGCTTTCTTCCAACTGTATTTTGTTTGATGACGGTAAAACAAGTTCACTGGTTGACAGCGGCTACTGCACGCATTCGGCCCAAACTTTAGATTTGATAGCCGCCAAGTTGGGCCGGAGACCGCTTGATTTTCTGTTCAACACCCATTTGCACAGCGATCACTGCGGCGGAAACGCAGCTTTACAGGCGCAGTTTTGTCATCTAACTACCGTGATTCCTCCGGGGCAGTCTGCGTTGGTTAAAGTTTGGGACGAAGCTGGCCTTTTTTATACGCCGACTGGTCAACTTTGCCCACGATTTAAGTTTGATCAAACTTTTCAAATGGGATCAACAATTCAACTGGGCTTGCAGCAGTGGGACGTTCATACGGCCGGCGGGCACGACCCACACGCCATGATTTTTTTCGAACCGATTTCCAAAGTTTTGATTTCTGCCGATGCGCTATGGCAGAGCGGTTTTGGTGTAATTTTTCCAGAACTTGAAGGTATTGAAGCATTTAGCGACGTCGCGTCAACGCTGGATTTGATTGAGCGCTTGAATCCTAGCGTGGTGATACCAGGTCATGGTGCCATTTTTAAATTCACTCCGGAGATTTTGGCAATTGCCCGTCAAAAATTAGACGGTTTTGTCAAGGACCCGGTGAAGCTTGCAAGGCACGGCGCAAAAGTGCTTCTTAAGTTCAAACTGCTTGAAAGACAAAGATTGGCATTTTCGGAATTTTCCGATTGGGCAGCCAACACTCCCTGCCTAATTAAGTATCAGCGTCAGTTTTTCGGCGACTCGGATTTTCAAATCTGGGTAGAGCAACTGTGCTCTGAACTCATCAAAGCTGGCGTTGCGAAGCGCCAAGGTGACGCAATCCTTAATCAATAAATATCGTGGAAGTATCGCGGAAGTACCGAAATACCGGCAGTCGACAGCGCGCAGGCTACTAGCGAATTAAGTCATTCCAAAATAGAAAACCAAAAGAAAAAGCCCAGTTAATCAAAGATCAACTGGGCTAGTTCAGGTTTAATAGCCTGACGATGTCCTACTTTCACACAGGAATCTGCACTATCATCGGCGCTAAGTCGTTTCACTGTCCTGTTCGGGATGGGAAGGAGTGGTACCAACTTGCTATGGTCATCAGGCATAACTGTTTGACAGACTGTCCAAAGAACAATCCATCGAATTCATAGAGCAAATCAGCTTTTATTTAGTAAGTTGCACACTGTCTGCACAGCGCTATTTTGAATGCATCAATAAAAATAATACTTGGCATAACATCCTTAAAAATCTCTTTCGAAACTTTCAAAGTTATAGGGTC
>JAYWFR010000146.1:0-4590 GCA_043778695.1 Polaromonas sp.
TTGTCAGCCTCACCCGACCCAGCCTGTTCAATCAAGCAAACAAAGCTTAACTGCTCGGCGGTTTGAATATACGAGGTCTTGCAATCATGCATTTACAAAGCCAAATGCATCAGTCTTAAGCTCGGTATCATAAAAAAAGTCACACCATGAACAAATCCAAAAATTGCCATCACCGTCAGCCCGTTGGTGCTTAGTCGGCTGGATACTTGGGTGCGAGAAATGATGCCTTGGCGCTTGACTTTCAAGACGGTATCTGAGTCTTTTTATTCTTGAACAGCCAGACCGGCAATGAAAAAAGCCCCGTATCCAAAAAGACACGGGGCTTTCGCCTCAGCGTTTTGTCAAACCAACGGCTTACTCGCTAGCAGCGCTTTCTGCTGTGTCAAGAGCTGCTGGCAGCGCTTCGAGTTCAGCCGCTTCAGCTTCGGCAATGGCGCGGCGCTCGGCGTCATCCATCAGGTCCTTGGCTTTACGGGCTTCGTGGTAAGCCATGCCGGTACCTGCAGGAATCAAACGACCCACAATCACGTTTTCTTTCAAACCACGCAACTCGTCGCGCTTGCCCATAATCGCTGCTTCGGTCAGCACGCGAGTGGTTTCCTGGAAGGAAGCGGCAGATATGAACGAATCAGTAGACAGCGATGCCTTGGTAATACCGAGCAGCAAGTTGGTGAATGTGGCCGGAATTTTGCCCTCAGCGCGCAGCGCGTCGTTGACATCCAGCAGAGCCGAACGCTCGACTTGCTCGCCAGCGATGTAGCTGGTTTCGCCCACGTTATCTACCACCACTCGGCGCAGCATCTGGCGAACAATCACTTCGATGTGCTTGTCGTTGATCTTCACACCTTGCAGACGGTAAACGTCCTGCACTTCGTCAACGATGTAACGGGCCAATTCTTCCATACCCAGCAAACGCAAGATGTCTTGCGGGTCGGCCGGGCCGTCGACAATTGACTCGCCTTTGTTGACGACTTGGCCTTCGTGCACCAGGATATTCTTTTCCTTTGGAACCAGGTCTTCCCAGACTTTGCCTTCGGGATCAGTGATTTGCAGGCGAATCTTGCCCTTGGTTTCTTTACCAAACGACACGGTTCCAGTCATCTCTGCCAGTGTGCCTTTGTCCTTTGGCGTGCGGGCTTCAAACAGCTCGGCAACACGCGGCAAACCGCCGGTGATGTCGCGCGTTTTCTGGCCTTCGATCGGGATACGGGCCAGCACTTCGCCCGGGCCTACGTCCTGACCATCACGCACCTGAACCAAAGCACCAATTTGAAAGCCAATCGTCACCGAGTGATCAGTGCCGGGGATTTTGACTTCATTGCCGCTGGCATCAATCAGCTTGACACCTGGGCGAATGACTTTGGTCGCGCCGCGGCGTTTCGGGTCAATCACCACCATTGTAGACAAGCCGGTCACGTCGTCAACCTGACGGGCAACGGTGACGCCTTCTTCAACATTTTCGAACTGTGCCTTACCAGCAAATTCAGTAATGATCGGGCGGGTCAGCGGGTCCCAGTTCGCCAAAATCGAACCGGCCTTGATCGTTTGGTCAGCCTTGACAGACAGGATCGAACCGTACGGCACCTTGTGGCGCTCGCGCTCGCGGCCATGCTCATCGGTGATAACGATCTCGCCGGAACGGGCAATCACGACCAGCTCGCCTTTGCTGTTGGTCACATAACGCATTGGTGCGTTAAAGCCAATCACGCCGTTGGATTTCGACTCAACGCTGGACGCAATGGCTGCACGTGATGCTGCACCACCAATGTGGAAGGTACGCATCGTCAGCTGTGTGCCAGGCTCGCCAATTGACTGGGCAGCGATAATGCCGACTGCCTCGCCAATATTGATTTGCCCACCGCGGCCCAAATCGCGGCCGTAGCATTTGGCGCACAGGCCAAAGCGGGTTTCGCAATTCAGGGCGGTGCGTACCTTGATTTCGTCAACACCGGCAACTTCGAGGTCGTCGATCATGTCTTCGTCAAGCAGCACACCACGCGCGGCCAGCACAGAGCGGTTCTCAGGGTGTAGCACATCTTCAACCACCGTACGGCCCAGCACGCGGTCGCGCAATGATTCGATCACTTCACCGCCTTCAACAATGGCGCGCATCAGCGAGCCGTCGTGTGTGCCGCAATCTTCTTCAGTCACAACCAGGTCTTGCACCACATCGCACAGGCGGCGGGTCAGGTAGCCCGAGTTAGCCGTCTTCAAAGCGGTGTCGGCCAGGCCTTTACGCGCGCCGTGGGTGGAGATGAAATACTCCAGCACATTCAGGCCTTCGCGGAAGTTGGCGGTAATAGGCGTTTCAATGATCGAGCCGTCAGGCTTGGCCATTAACCCGCGCATACCGGCCACCTGGCGAATCTGCGCTGCAGAGCCGCGAGCACCCGAGTCGGCCATCATGTAGATGGAGTTAAACGACTCTTGCTCGACGCTCTTGCCGTGGCGGTCCATTACGTTTTCTTTGGACAATTGGGCCATCATGACCTTGGAAACGTCGTCGCCCGACTTGCCCCAAATGTCGACCACCTTGTTGTAGCGCTCGCCAGAAGTTACCAAACCGGACACATATTGCTGCTCGATTTCTTTGACTTCTTTTTGCGCTTTGGCAATGATGGCGTGCTTTTCTTTGGGTACCAGCATGTCTTCGATGCAAATAGAAATACCGGCTTTGGTGGCAAGACGGAAACCGGATTGCAGCAGCTTGTCTGCAAACACCACGGTTTCTTTCAGGCCGCACTTGCGGAAAGACACGTTGATCAATTTAGAAATTTCTTTCTTTTTGAGCGCCTTGTTAATGTTTGAGAAAGGCAAGCCCTTGGGCAAAATTTCGGACAGTAATGCGCGCCCGCCAGTGGTTTCCCACAGTTTGGTTGATGGCACAAACTCTCCTGTGGTTTTGTCTTTGGTGTACTCGGTCAAACGCACATTGATGCGAGCGTTCAAATCGAGTTCACCCGCGTCGAAGGCGCGGCGGACTTCGCCAGTGTCCGAAAACACCAAACCTTCACCCTTGCCGTTGGTACGGTCACGGGTGGTGTAGTAGAGGCCCAGCACCACGTCTTGCGACGGCACGATGGATGGCTCACCACTGGCAGGGAACAAAATGTTGTTTGACGCCAGCATCAGCGTGCGGGCTTCCATTTGCGCCTCAACCGACAGCGGTACGTGGACTGCCATCTGGTCACCGTCAAAGTCGGCGTTAAACGCTGAGCAAACCAGTGGGTGCAACTGAATGGCCTTGCCTTCAATCAGAATTGGCTCAAAAGCCTGAATGCCCAAGCGGTGCAACGTAGGCGCACGGTTTAACATCACGGGGTGCTCTTTGATGACCTCTTCCAAGATGTCCCACACGACTGGCGTGCCTGATTCGACTTCTTTCTTGGCTGCCTTGATCGTCGTGGCAATGCCACGCGATTCGAGCTGCGCAAAGATGAAGGGCTTGAACAACTCGAGTGCCATCAACTTCGGCAAACCGCACTGGTGCAGTTTGAGGGTTGGGCCCACGGTAATGACCGAACGGCCTGAGTAGTCGACTCGTTTGCCCAGCAAGTTTTGGCGGAAACGGCCTGACTTGCCTTTGATCATGTCGGCCAAAGACTTGAGTGCGCGCTTGTTGGCACCCGTCATAGCTTTGCCACGGCGGCCGTTGTCCAGCAGCGAATCTACCGCTTCTTGCAGCATGCGCTTTTCATTGCGGGCAATGATTTCAGGCGCTTTCAGTTCCAGCAAACGGCGTAAACGGCTGTTGCGGTTGATCACGCGGCGATACAAGTCGTTCAGGTCAGACGTGGCAAAACGGCCACCGTCCAGCGGCACCAGCGGACGCAAATCAGGCGGCAGCACAGGCAGCACATCAAGCACCATCCACATCGGCTTAATGCCAGACTTTTTGAATGCTTCCATCAATTTCAAACGCTTGGCGTTTTTCTTGATCTTGATTTCAGAGCCGGTCAAGTCGTTGCGCAGCTTGGTGATTTCGTCGTCCAGATCCAGACCCTCAAGAAGGTCTTTAACGCCCTCAGCACCCATCTTGGCGGTGAACTCGTCGCCGTACTCTTTGGTCTTGGCGTCGTAGTCGTCCTCAGACATGATGCTGAATTTCTTCAGCGGGGTCATGCCCGGGTCAGTCACTACGTATGCTTCAAAATACAACACGCGCTCAATGTCGCGCAGCGTCATGTCGAGCACCAGGCCCAGACGTGATGGCAGTGACTTCAAGAACCAGATGTGCGCGCACGGTGCAGCCAGATCGATGTGACCCATACGCTCGCGGCGGACTTTAGTTTGTGTGACTTCAACGCCGCACTTTTCGCAGATCACACCGCGATGCTTGAGGCGCTTGTACTTGCCGCACAGGCATTCGTAGTCTTTGATAGGGCCAAATATCTTGGCGCAAAAAAGGCCGTCGCGCTCAGGCTTGAAGGTGCGGTAGTTGATGGTCTCTGGTTTTTTGACTTCACCAAAAGACCACGAGCGGATCTTTTCTGGCGAGGCCATGCCAATTTTGATGGCATCAAAATGCTCTTCAGGCGCAAACTGTTTGAACAGGTCGAGTAATGATTTCATGTGTAATCCTTATGAGTC
>JAYWFR010000147.1:0-10816 GCA_043778695.1 Polaromonas sp.
TGGCAGCGGATAGAAAACCTCGTCAAAGCCGAGAAAGAATCAAAAGCCATGCAGGCCGCGCGCGCCCCGGCCAAAGCAGACAAAACCTGGTGGGACAGCCTGAACCTGTGGCGCGGCCTGTCCAGCATGGGCGCGGGCGTGGCGGCGGTGGCCTTGATGGCGGGTGTCAACTTAAACAGCGTCAACACCAAACTGAACGGCGAGGTGCAAGAGTTGACTGCCAAATTGAGCGCGACCCCCGAGATTCAATACGTGGCGGTGCTGGCTGATGACAAAGCTGCCGCATCTATGTTGGTGACGTTTGACCCGAAAAGCAAACGCTTGACATTAAAGCGGGTAGGTGGCTTTCAAGAGCAGGCCGACAAGTCGCTTCAGTTGTGGGCGCTACCTACAGCGGGCGGGGCCAAGTCATTGGGCGTGCTGGGTAGTGACGCCGTGATGCGCCTGACAGCAGCTGGCAGCGATGTGAATGCGCCTACGTTGGCGATTAGCCTGGAGCCCAAGGGCGGAGTGCCGTCTGCCGGGGGGCCGACCGGGCCAGTGCTCTTTAAGGGTGCTTTGATAGAGACCGCGCTGTAAAACAGTGGCGGCCCGACCGTCGCGGCAATTTAACGCCGGTGGCCGTGGCCATGGCCATAACCGTGACCATAACCGCGCCCGTAAACGCGGCTGTAGCCAAAGCTGATGCTTGGGGCAAAGTAGGGCCGAGGATAGTACGCGGGGCCGTAATACGGCTGGTAAGGCTGACCGTAATACGCCGATGACTGCACCACGATTGGCGCTGAATAAACCGGTTGCTGCACCACATAGCCTGGTTGCGCCGCATACTGCACTGGAGCGTCTTCTATCAAGGACTGTGGCTGGATGGGCGGCTGTTGAAAACCAGGTTGCGGCGCAGCCGGAAGGGCCCCAACCGGCGTGACCTGCAGCTTGACATAAGGCCCGGGGTCTTGCGCCATTTGCACGCTGTACTGTGTGCTTTGGTATTCGTACACCACGTTGTACACAGCGGTGCGGTTTTCATAAAAGGTTTGCGTGCTGCACTGCTGCACGTTTTGCACCTGGCTGCCGCCGCCTTCAACCCGGTCGCCCAGCATCGCGCCACCCACCAGGCCAATGAAGGTGGCTGCAGCCCGCCCGCTGCCGTTGCCAATCGCGTTACCTACAGCACCGCCAGCCACTGCGCCCAGCACAGCGCCGCCACCGGTTTTGGGTGCTTGTGTAACCACCTGCTGGTTGTTACACACCTGGCGCGGCACGGCTACTTGCTGAACCACCGGGGTGCTAGACAACACCCGGGCCAAAATGTCTTGCGCCGAAGCATTAAAAGCCAGCAGACTTGTAGCTGACAGGGTAGACAAAAGAAGGACTTTTTTCATGGAGCGCTTTCCAATAATCGGGCTGTAATTTGAAGTATGACTGCATATGTCAGCGTCGGTTCAAACCTTTACACGCTAGATACTATTTTTCAATCAGTTTTGCCCAAAGTTGAGCATCAAAACCAACGGTTACCTCAGCTTGGTGCCCACTTATTAACGCGCCACTGGCCCATTCGACGACAGGACGCTTGATGAGACTAGGGTTTGCCACTACCAAAGCCGTCGCGCCCTCGGCGGTTTGGGCGCTGGCTTGCTCCTGCGTGTCAAGTTTTCGCCAAGCCGTGCCTTGCCGGTTTAGCAGTTTGTCCCAGGCCACGACGCCAGCCCACACAGGTAGCCGATCAAGCGGCACGCCTTGCTTTTTAAAGTCATGAAAGGTGTAGGCCGCACCATGATCTGCAAGCCAGGCGCGCGCCTTTTTGACTGTATCGCAATTAGGAATGCCGTAAACAATGATCATGTCACTAATTTTGCCATAAAACAGGCAAAAAATGTATTAAATACGCCTGTAGACCAATTAAAACGTGCGCTAGCAGCTCCTAAATAAATAGCGTTTTAAAACCCTTCAAGCAGCTGGTACCGCACTGCGGTGACAATATCAGCCTGTATGCAAAACACGTCAACACCCTACCAAACCCTGGCCGACTGGCTGGCCCACGCCGAGCGGCTGCACCCCAAAACCATTGACATGGGCCTTGAGCGTGTCAAAACGGTCGCCGACCGCATGGGGCTGAAGTTTGACTGCCCCATCATCACGGTGGCCGGTACCAACGGCAAGGGCTCGACCTGCGCGATGCTGGAAGCCATTTTGATGGAAGCAGGCTACCGCACCGGGGTCTACACGTCGCCGCATCTGGTGGATTTTGAAGAACGCTGCCGGGTACGGGGCGACATCGTCAACGCTACTGATTTAGTAGCTGCTTGCGCACGTGTTGAAAGGGCTAGAGCCCAAAATAGTGATGAGGTATCGTTAAGTTACTTTGAATTCACCACCCTGGCCATCATGCAACTGCTGATAGATGCCAGGCTCGATGTGGTGATTCTGGAAGTCGGCCTGGGCGGTCGGCTGGACGCGGTAAATATTTTCGACACCGACTGCGCCATCATCACCAGCATTGACCTGGACCACATGGAACTGCTGGGCAACACGCGTGAGCTGATTGGTTTTGAGAAAGCCGGCATCATGCGGCCCGGCAAACCGGTGGTGGTGAGCGACCCGGTGCCGCCGCAAAGTGTGATCGATCACGCCGCCAAAGTGGGTGCTGACTTGTGGAAATTTGGCACGGACTTTAACTTTTCAGGCGACAAACAGCAGTGGGGCTGGGCCGGGCGGGGCAGGCGCTATGCGGGCCTGGCCTACCCAGCGTTGCGCGGGGCAAACCAGCTGATGAACGCATCGGGCGTGCTGGCGGCACTCACGGCGCTCAGGGACTTGTTGCCGGTGACTGCCCAGGCGGTGCGCGTCGGCCTGTCGATGGTTGAGCTGCCGGGGCGGTTTCAAATCATTCCCGGCCAGCCCACGCTGGTACTGGACGTGGCACACAACCCACATTCAGTTGCGGCGCTGGCTGAAAACCTGGACGCGATGGGTTTTTACCCCTGCACCCACGCCGTGTTTGGTGCGATGGCGGACAAAGACTTAGGCCCGATGTTGGCGCGCGTCGGCCCGCTGATTGACAAGTGGTACTTCACTGATTTGCCTACTGCGCGGGCGGCTACGGGTGAGGTGTTGCAGGCCAAGTGGCAAGTGTCTAACACCCGCAAAGACGCGACTTCAAACGCTTACAAAACACCAGAATCTGCCCTGCAAGCAGCTATCGCCGCCGCAGACCCCGCTGATAGAATTGTGGTGTTTGGATCGTTCTACACAGTGGGCGGCATTTTGAAAGGCGGCATACCGCGTTTGTTTGCCAAACACATGCCCGGCACCCCAGCCTGATCCCGTTAGACAACGCGCCTTGCGCTGTTCAAATTCTTAAAAAGCCGACCATGCCGTTTTTCAACTTTCGCCGAGGCAACGCCAGCGCCGCCAACGCCCAAGGCAACGCGCAGCCAGAAAGCATGGAAGTCGTTCGCAAGCGTGCCAAGCACCGGCTGATCGGCTCGGCAGTGCTGGTGTTGGCAGGGGTGGTGGGTTTCCCGTTGCTGTTTGACACGCAGCCCAGGCCGATTGCGGTGGATATTCCCATCGAAATTCCGGGGAAAAACACCGTCAAGCCGTTGGCCATTCCAGCCATGCCCGCCAAGCCTGATGTGTCAGCCGCTGCGCCCGCCAGCACAACCAGGGTGGCAACAGCATCGAGCTTGACGCCTAAAGAGGAAATCATTGCTGAAAAAGCTGCTGCTTCAGTGCCGATACCGGCTGTAGCCCAAGTATTACCTGGGCAAGCAGCTCCTAAAAAAGAAGCTAAGCCTGAAGCAAAGCCTGAAGCAAAGCCTGAAGCAAAAGCTGAAATTAAGCCAGAGCCGAAGCCTGAATCAAAGCCCGTTCCCAAACCTGAGCCAAAACCTGAGCCAAAACCTGAGCCAAAACCAGCGCCCAAAGCCGATGACGGCGCACGTGCCAAGGCGCTGCTGAATGGGCAATCGGCGGCTGCACCAGCGGCGACCGGTGAAGAGCGCTTGGTCGTACAAGTCGGCGCGTTCGCCGATGCTGACAAGGCCCAAGAAGTACGCCAGAAACTTGAAAAAGCTGGCCTGAAAACCTACACCCAAGTGGCCGAGACCAAAGACGGCAAGCGCATTCGTGTGCGGGTGGGCCCGTTTGCCAGCAAGGCCGAGGCGGGCATTGCCGCCAGCAAAATCAAAACGCTTGATTTGCCGGCCGCCATATTGACGCTGTAATGGCGCTCGTTGACTGGATTTTTCTTGCGGTTTTGGCTTTCTCTATGTTGCTGGGTGCATGGCGCGGCTTGGTGTACGAGGTGTTGTCGGTGCTGGGTTGGGCGGCGTCGTTTTATGCGGCTTACTACTACGCGCCACAGGTCGCCACCATGCTGCCGCTGCAGTCAAGCAGCGAGCCAGTCCGGTACGCGGCGGCTTTTGTGTTGATATTTGTGGCGGCGGTTTTTGCGGGGGGGCTGCTGGCGTTCTTGATTAAAAAACTGGTGGCCGCTATTGGCCTGCGGCCGGTGGACCGCACGATGGGTGCAGCGTTTGGCCTGGTGCGCGGGGTGATTTTGCTCTTGGCGGCAGCTGTTGTGATGGACATGACGGCTTTGCAAAACAGCAGCTGGTGGCAGGAGTCAAAAGGCGCACCAGTTTTGACCGCCACACTCAAAGGCTTGAAGCCCGTGTTACCTGAAAAATTTGCAAATTACTTGAACTAAAACATGATGAAAACCAAAAGATGTGCGGCATAGTCGGCGTTGTTAGCCAAGCGCCTGTTAACCAGTTGATTTACGACGGCTTGCTGCTCCTGCAGCACCGTGGGCAAGACGCGGCGGGCATTGTCACGCAGCAAAATCGCAAGTTTTTCATGCACAAGGCCAAGGGCATGGTGCGCGATGTTTTTCGTACCCGCAATATGCGCGCGTTGCCGGGTAATGTGGGGCTGGGCCAGGTGCGCTACCCCACTGCAGGCAATGCGTTTAGTGAAGACGAAGCGCAGCCTTTTTATGTCAACGCACCGTTTGGCCTGGTGCTGTCGCACAACGGCAATTTAACGAACGCGGCAGAGTTAAAGGCCGAACTGTTTACTACAGACCACCGTCACATCAACACCGACAGTGACTCGGAAGTATTGCTCAATGTGCTGGCCCATGAGCTGGAAAAAACCACGCGCGGCTTGCCGCTCAAGCCCATCGACGTATTTGCGGCGGTGCGCGGCGTGCACAAGCGCATCAAGGGCTCGTATGCAGTCGTCGCCTTGGTTGCGGGGCATGGCTTGCTGGCATTCAGGGATCCATTTGGCATTCGCCCGCTGTGCATGGGTCATGGCCTGAATGAAGGTCAAAAAACCGTCATGCTGGCCAGCGAGTCAGTAGCGCTTGAAGGCACAGGCCATGCGTTTGACCGCGACGTTGCCCCGGGTGAGGCGGTGTTTGTTGACATGGACGGCAACGTTCACACGCAGCAGTGTGCTGACAACGCAACGCTCAAACCCTGCATTTTTGAATTTGTCTATTTGGCCCGGCCTGACTCGGTACTTGACGGTATTTCGGTCTACCAGGCGCGTTTGAATTTGGGTGAAACATTGGCCAAGCGGGTGGTGTCAACCGTGCCGCCCAATGAGATTGACGTGATCATTCCGATCCCTGAATCAAGCCGCCCCAGCGCCACGCAGCTGGCGCATTTGCTCGGCATTCCGTACCGTGAGGGCTTTGTAAAAAATCGCTACGTTGGCCGCACCTTCATCATGCCGGGGCAGGGCGTGCGTAAAAAGTCGGTGCGCCAAAAGCTCAATGTGATTGCCAGCGAATTCAAAGGCCGCAATGTGCTGCTGGTGGATGATTCCATTGTGCGCGGCACAACGTCTAAAGAAATTGTGCAAATGGCGCGTGACGCGGGCGCTAAAAAAGTTTACCTGGCCAGCGCTGCGCCGCCGGTGCGCTTTCCCAATGTGTACGGCATTGACATGCCTACAGCCGAGGAACTGGTGGCACACGACCGCACGGTAGAAGAGATTAGGCGCGTGATTGGTTGCGACGCGCTGATTTACCAAGACGTCTCCGGTATGAAGCGCGCGATTGGCTCACTTAACCCCAAGCTTGACGGTTTTGATGCGTCGTGTTTTGACGGCGTGTACGTCACCGGCGACATCACGGCTCAGACGATTGCCAAAATGAATGCTGGGCGTATTGACAGTAGCGAAGAGGGCGGCGTGGACGTGTCGCGCCTGGCCTTGCCCAACCCGCAAGAAGCATAAACATGACCCTTTCTATGACATCAAAAGACTTGCCCGACAACCTGCACCGCGACACCCTGGCCGTTCGCGTCGCAATAGAGCCCAGCCAGTACGGCGAAAACTCTGAAGCCCTTTACATGACCAGCGGGTTTATACAACCCGACGCTGAAACCTCGGCACGGCGGTTCGCAGGCACTGAAGAGGGCTATACCTACGGCCGAACGTCTAACCCTACGGTCACCAGCTTTGAACGGCGTTTGGCCGCGATGGAAGGCACTGAAGCCGCCATAGGCGCATCAACTGGCATGGGCGCGATTTTGATGATGTGCATGGGCCTGTTGAAGTCGGGCGACCATGTCATTTGCTCGCGTTCAATGTTTGGCTCCACCATCAATTTAATTGGCCGCGAGTTTGGCAAATTTGGCGTGGAGACCAGCTTTGTGTCGCAAACCGATGTGGCCGAATGGAGAGCCGCATTGCGCCCGACGACCAAAGTGTTGTTTGCGGAAACACCGACCAACCCGCTGACCGAGGTGTGCGACATCGCCGCGCTGGCTGAGCTGGCGCACGGGGCAGGCGCTTTGCTGGCGGTGGACAACTGCTTTTGCTCCCCAGCTTTGCAACGGCCAATTGAATTTGGCGCTGATCTGATCATCCATTCCGGTACCAAATACCTGGACGGCCAAGGCCGCGTGATGGCTGGCGCGATTTGCGGGCCCAAAAAACTGATTGTGGATGTTTTTGGTCCCATCGTTCGCACCGCCGGCATGACGCTGGCACCCTTCAACGCCTGGGTGGTGCTGAAAGGGCTTGAGACGCTAGGCATACGCCTGCAGGCGCAAAGCGCCAACGCATTGGCGATAGCCCAGTGGCTTGAAACCCAAAGTGCTGTGGCACGGGTTTATTACCCCGGTTTGGCATCGCATCCGCAGCATGACCTGGCCATGCACCAGCAGTCTGGCGTGGGCGGCCCGGTGTTGTCGTTTGAATTGCGCGGTGATACTGGTGATACCGCTGATGCCGCCAATACCGCGCGTGCCAATGCGTTTCACGTCATCAACAGCACCCGCGTGGTCAGCATAGCCACCAACCTGGGCGACACCAAAACCATCATTTGCCACCCCGGCACCACGTCCCACGGCCGCTTGACGGAAGTGCAACGTCAGGCCGCAGGCATCAGCCAAGGGCTGGTTCGCTTGGCTGTTGGCCTAGACCATGTTGAAGACATCAAGGCTGATTTGCGGCGCGGCCTGGACACCCTGACGTAAAACCCTCATGACGACAAAAACTCGAACCCGTTTTGCGCCATCGCCGACCGGCTTTATTCACGCCGGCAACATCCGCTCTGCGCTGTACCCGTGGGCGTTTGCACGCTCAACCGGTGGTGACTTTATTCTGCGGATTGAAGACACCGACGTAGAGCGTTCTAATCAGGAATCGGTCGACGTGATTCTTAAAGGCATGCACTGGCTGGGTTTGAGCCACGACGAAGGCCCGTTCTACCAAATGCAGCGCATGGACCGCTACAAAGCCGTGCTGGCCGACCTGCAGGCCACAGGGCATGTCTACCCCTGCTACATGAGCATGACTGAGTTAGACGCATTGCGCGAAGCCCAAACACAAGCCAAAGAAAAGCCGCGTTACGACGGCACCTGGCGGCCCGCACCGGGTAAAGTTTTGCCTGCAATTCCCGAAGGCGTGCAGCCTGTGCTGCGTTTTAAAAATCCGCAAGGCGGCAGCGTGGTGTGGGACGACAAGGTCAAAGGCCGCATCGAGATCAGCAACGACGAGCTGGACGACTTGGTGATGGCCCGGCCAGACGGCACACCAACGTATAACTTTTGCGTGGTGGTTGACGACATTGACATGGCGATTACCCACGTCATTCGCGGTGACGACCACGTCAACAACACGCCGCGCCAGATCAACATCTTCAAAGCGTTGGGCAAAGACGTGCCGGTGTACGCGCACTTGCCGACCGTGATGACCGAGTCGGTCGATGAGCTAGGCGAAAAACACGTCGTCAAAATGTCAAAGCGAAACGGTGCCAAAGCCGTGACGCAATACGCGGTTGAAGGCTACCTGCCGGACGCCATGGTCAACTACCTGGCGCGCTTGGGATGGAGTCATGGCGACGACGAAATTTTCAGCCGTGAGCAGTTTATCGCCTGGTTCAATTTAGACCACCTGGGCAAAAGCGCTGCGCAGTTTGACGAGGCCAAACTGCGCTGGGTCAATGCGCAACATTTGAAAGCCATGAGCGATGCAGCATTGGCTGAAGTGGTCAAACCTTATCTGTCACCTGACACGGCCACGGGCCTTGACGAGTCGCGTTTGGTGCGCGGCTGTGGCTTGTTCAAAGACCGCTGCAGCACGCTGGTGGAGTTGGCGGCCTGGTTGCAGGTGCTCGTCAAAGGCGGTCAAGCCAGCAGTGAAGACATTGCCGCGCATGTGCTTGACGCGGTGCGCCCCGCGCTGGCCATGCTGGCGGGTGCTTTCAAAAGCTGCGACTGGAACAAAGTTGGTATCGCTGCTGCCATCAAACAGGTTTTGGGCCAAAGCGGCCTGAAGATGCCGCAACTTGCCATGGCTGTGCGCGTGCTCGTGGTGGGCACACCGCAAACGCCGTCACTCGACGCGATTTTGGAATTGATGGTCCGCGCGGATGTTGTTTCGCGTTTGGAGGCTTAAGGCAAGGACATTTTTCGGGCTATAATCAAAAGCTCGACGGATTTTGTAGAAATGCAGCGTCTTGAGGGGGTATAGCTCAGCTGGGAGAGCGCTTGCATGGCATGCAAGAGGTCATCGGTTCGATCCCGTTTACCTCCACCAGTTTATTTGGTGAATCGTTGAGAAGAATTTGATTTAGAAGTTTTGTCAGGCAGTTGCACAATCGCAAAAGCTTGATAAGTTAAGAATAAATTTTAAGGCTTTGACCCCATCGTCTAGAGGCCTAGGACATCACCCTTTCACGGTGAGTACCGGGGTTCGAATCCCCGTGGGGTCGCCAAGTTTTCATCACGCAGGTGATGTGCAAGGCACAAGGCGCTAGCACTTGGTTCAACAGCTTGCTGTTGGGCAAACGCTAGCTACCAGGAGTGGTAGTTCAGTTGGTTAGAATACCGGCCTGTCACGCCGGGGGTCGCGGGTTCGAGTCCCGTCCGCTCCGCCAAAAATAGAAAACCGTTGCAAGTCTTTGACTTTCAACGGTTTTTTTATTTTTGCTCAGTAGCCCCGCGTCACGGGGGTAAGCAGCTATCAAATTTATAGTAGAGAAGCTGCTATGCCACCGCATCGGCAGGCTGCTTTTGCAGCATCGCCAGCGTTGACGCAATGGTTTTGCGCAGCTCACGGCGGTCGCAGATAAAGTCAACCGCGCCTTTGGTCAGCAAAAATTCGGCACGCTGAAAGCCCTCGGGTAGCGTAACGCGCACGGTCGATTCAATCACCCGTGGCCCGGCAAAGCCAATCAGTGCCTTCGGCTCGGCAATCACCACATCACCCAAAAACGCAAAGCCCGCCGACACACCGCCCATGGTCGGGTCTGTCAGCACGCTGATGTAAGGCAAGCCTTTTTTGGCCAGGCGGGTCAGCGACGCATTGGTCTTGGCCATTTGCATCAAACTCAGCAGACCTTCTTGCATGCGCGCGCCACCGGTAGCGGTAAAGCAGATAAACGGTACTTTTTGCTCAATGGCCGCATGCACGCCGCGCACAAAGCGCTCACCCACCACGCTGCCCATGCTGCCGCCCATAAAGTCAAACTCAAAGCAGGCTGCCACCACGCCAATGCTGTGTACCGCCCCACCCATCACAATCAGCGCGTCGGTCTCGCCTGTGGTTTCCAGCGCTTCTTTGAGCCTTTCCGGGTACTTGCGGCTGTCTTTGAACTTCAACGGGTCAACGGGGATGACTTCTTGGCCCAGCTCGTAGCGGCCTTCCGGGTCTAAAAAAGCATCAAGCCGAGCCCGCGCGCCAATGCGGTGGTGGTGGCTGCACTGTGGGCAGACATTGAAGTTTTTTTCCAAATCGGTCTTGTAAAGCACCGCCTCACAGCTCGGGCATTTGATCCACAAGCCCTCAGGCACACTGCGGCGCTCGGTTGGGTCAGTGGGGGTGATTTTGGGGGGGAGGAGTTTTTCTAGCCAAGACATGGGTTTGTCCTTGAATGTATTGCGGTAAAAACGCTCTTGGGTTGGAGCCTGATTTTTAGTCACGCTCAACGGTTAAAGGTTTGCCATTATGACGCTGTGCAGTAGGCTAAAACCAGACCGATTAAAAGTCTAACGGCGACGCTATGTGCTCCTACGTTTGCCTGGTACGTGAAGTGCGATGAATGGCATCTGAAATGATCCTGCCTGTAGTATCATTTAACGATGAACACGGCCACAAAACTGTTGATTGCTATGCGGCGCAGCCCGCTTGATTGGCAGATTGCCCAATTGCAAACAGTGGCGCGGCAGCACGGTGTTGATTGGCGGCATAGCGTGAAACCATTGCGTGTTTGTTCGGGACGATGGGCGCACGCTGTCTGTTCCCGCGCATCGCCCAATCAAGCCAATTTATATTCGCAAATTCATTGATTTAATGG
>JAYWFR010000148.1:0-4581 GCA_043778695.1 Polaromonas sp.
GGCGCAACGCTGGCTTTGCCCCGCAAAGCCAGCCTTTGCGCCACGCCAAAGCGGTGCTGCTCGTCAATGATGGCCAGCGCCAGGTTTTTAAACACCACCTTGTCTTGAATCACCGCATGTGTGCCTACCACCAATCCGGCTTGCCCGCTGGCAATCAGCGCGAGGGCTTCGCGCCGTTCTTTGGCCTTTTGGCTACCCGTCAGCCAAGCGGTTTGAATGCCCAGCGGCTCCAGCCAGGTGATGAGTTTTCTGAAATGCTGCTCCGCCAAAATCTCGGTTGGCGCCATCAGCGCGCATTGCCAACCAGCGTCTATGCACCGCGCCGCCGCCAATGCCGCCACCACGGTTTTGCCAGAGCCCACATCACCTTGCAGCAGGCGGTGCATGGGCACGCTTTTTTGCAAGTCAGCGGCAATCTCTGCACCCACGCGCTGCTGCGCAGCCGTCAGGCGAAACGGCAAGCGTTCAAGCAATTGGTCGTGCAGCGTGCATTGGGTATTGTTCAACGACTGGTTGCCAAGCGGCGGCGCGCGCATGGCAGCGCGCACCCGCCGAGCCTCAAGCTGCGACAGTTGTTGGGCCAGCAACTCTTCGGCTTTTAAGCGTTGCCATGCCGGGTGGCTGTGGTCTTCAAAATCTGCCAGGAAGCCCCCGCGCTCGTCGCTTCGCGTACTTTGCTGCCCCACGAGGGGGCCGTGCGCGGTTGGGGCGGCCCTGCCCGACGCACCCAGCGCCACATCTGGTGCCGGGTGATGCAAAAATTGTAGCGCTTTGCCCAGGTTCCATATGGGCTGCGGCAGGTTTTGGTCTAAGTACGGCGGTGGAATGGTTTCTTGTAAATCAGCCCGCGCTGCGCCGCCCAGCACCGCCTTGCGCAAGTACGCCTGCGGCAAACCTGCCACGGTGGAATAAATCGGCGTCAACGCGCCGGGCAGCTCGCCGCCCGCCAACTTGAAGGCTGGATGCACCATTTCGCGGTTGATGAAACCGCCGCGCAGCTCACCGCGCGCCCGTACCCGCGCGCCAACGCTAAGTGTTTTTTGATGCGACGGGTAAAAGTTTAAAAACCGCAGCGTACAGGTGTCAGTGCCGTCATCAACCGTTATCCGTAGTTGGCGGCGTGGGCGAAAAGTAATCTCGCTGTTCGTCACCTGGCCTTCAATTTGCACCATGTCGCCGTCCCGCGCGTCAGCTAGCTGCGTGATGCGGGTTTCGTCTTCATAGCGCAGCGGCAGGTGCAGCGCCAGGTCAATGTCGCGGCGCAGGCCGAGCTTGTCCAGCGCTTTTTGAGCGGCTGTTTTGGCGGCAGTTTTAGCGGCTGTATTAGCGGCTGTATTGGCGGGGAGTGTGGGCGGTTTTGCAGCGGGTGGCATGGGACAATTGTGCACGTATGAACCCTCCTTTTACCCTGCAAGACTTTGATTTCACCCTGCCGCCAGAGCTGATTGCCCAACATCCGCCCGCCACCCGCAGCGGCTCGCGCTTGCTAGATGCGCGCGCCAGCGCGTTGGTCAACCGACAATTCACTGACCTGCCAGGTTTGCTGCTGCCCGGCGACTTGCTGGTGTTTAACGACACCAAGGTAATCAAAGCCCGGCTGTACGGGCAAAAGGCCAGCGGCGGCCGGCTTGAGCTGTTGATTGAGCGCGTGCTTACGTCTGATGGACCACCCGACGCAGCAACAGACCACGAGGTCGCTGCGCACCTGAAGGTCAGCAAAAAGCCCGCGCCAGGCGCAGTGCTGCAGATGGACGGCGGCTTTACCGCCACACTGCTCAGCCGCTGGCCGAATGCCGATGGGCCTTTGTATAAATTCAAACTCAGCAGTGACCCGTATGCGCTGATGGCTAAGTTCGGCCACGTGCCGCTGCCGCCCTATATTGAACGCCATAGTGGCGGCGTGATCACCGGTGACGATTCACAAGAGGACGAGCAGCGTTACCAAACAGTCTTTGCCAAGCACCCCGGCGCAGTAGCTGCACCCACGGCCGCGCTGCATTTTGACGAGGCCGTGCTGGACCAGTTGGCAGCACGCGGTGTGCAGCGTGCAAGTGTGACTTTGCACGTTGGTGCAGGCACGTTTCAGCCAGTCAAGGCTGACAACATTGCCGACCACGTCATGCACTTTGAGCGTTTTGAAGTCCCGCCTGCTACGGTGCAAGCCGTAGCCGATTGCAAAGCGCACGGCGGCCGCGTGGTGGCCGTGGGCACCACGACAGTGCGGGCGCTGGAGTCACACGCCAAGTTTGGCTCTGGCTGCCGCGACACCAACATATTCATCACACCAGGCTTTCAGTTTGAAGTGGTGGACCTGCTGCTGACCAACTTTCATTTGCCCAAAAGCACGCTGATGATGCTGGTCAGCGCCTTTGCTGGGCACGACCACATCATGGCTTTGTACCAACATGCAATTGCGCAGCGCTATCGGTTTTTTAGCTATGGCGATTCGATGTTGTTGGGTTTGACGTCTAGGCGAGATTGAGTAACGATTCAGCACGAGTTTGTCTTACTCCCTTCCCTTCCGGGGGAGGGTGGGGTGGGGGCAAGCGCAGAACTAAAGCTTGGCATCGTGCGCGCCGCCATCCCAACCTTCCCGCGGAGGGGAAGGAGTAAGAAGGAGCTGAGCAGCTATTAATTGAAATAGATAGGCCTGAAGCCCAATGATTACAAGGGCAGGCAGCTCCTAACTAAATAGCACTACTTGACCAGTGCAACGCCGCCATCCATCCGCTCAGTGACAGATCGCATCACACTCGGCGGCGCGTTTTTGAGAACTCCCGGCCAATCGGCTTGCGCCCGTTTCACCGTTTGTTTCGCAATGCTGACCAGTCGGCTAACGCGCTGCAAGCCAGCGGCTTTGAGCAAGGCTTCGAGTTGATAAAAGTCGAACGCTCTAAGCGTTGTGTCAATCGCGCGGTTAATCGCATAGTCCGCCGGAGGCACACTTTCAAACAGCGCTGTCACGCACACCGGGTCATACAGCGGTGCAAGTTTTGGCGTGCTACCGTCGGGGTAAATCAGCGCCCAGTTTTTCAAATGCGCATCGACATTGCCCATCAAAATAAATGCGACGAAGCGTTTGACGAACTCTTGCACGTCTTGCGCGGGGCGGCTGGACAGCCTGTCAAGCACGCGCAGCATGTCGGGGTAGTCCACCATCAAGCCCAGGCCGTATTTGCGTTTGGGTTCGTACTGCAAAACTTGTGCGAACTCTTCAATATGAATTCGATGGCCGTTGGCATTCCGGTCAAATCGCCGTACCGCCAAAATGTCATCAAAAGGAAGTTGTTCAGGCAAGTCTGCGTCCGACCGCGAAATGACTTGTGCGTCAGCGCAGTCCAGCCCAAGCGCCGCACATAACTGGTAACCCGCAGCCTCGTTGGCAACCAAATCCGGGTGGCGCGTCGACGGCAGCTTGAGGATGAACGAGCCCGCAGCGCCATGCCGCCGCACCACGTAGCGCCTGCCATCTTGCACGGCTGAAAACTTGGTCACCACCCCGGGCAGCGCTGCCGCATCTTCAACGGGCGACTCGACAAAACCCGGCTCCAGCACGTCCAGCCCAAGCGCCGTGTGCCAGTGGCGCACGATGTCGGGTATGCCTTCACGCAAAGGCACAGGCTCAACCTCAATAGCGCCCATCAAATCATGCCCAGCAGCGGCCAGCAGCTCAAATTCGTTGTCTGGGCTACAGCGTCGCTCCAGTGCCAAACGCTCCCGGTTATGGCCTTCAGGCAGCAGGTTTTGAAAGTAGCTAGGCCAGTGGCCGTCGCTGCGCGACAGGCGTACGTCACGCGCCGCACCGAGGATGGCTTGGGTATCCGCCTCAGTCGCGCCGCGCAACGCGAGCGTGAGCGTAGGCCGCTGGGGGTCGGCGATGTAGTCCGCATCAAACGAAGCACGCAAAATATCGCCGTATTGCGACAGATAGCCAACGCCGCGCTTGCCGCCGCCGGGCAGATGCAGAGACATGCGCAGGTAACGAATTTCAGTGGTCATGGCTCATGACTTAGCCAAGGTTTGCGCAATAGACAGCGGCGCGCCGGCGCCCGCAGGCTGGCCCAAAAACCTGCCGCCTGAACGCACAAACGATTCCAGCTCAGGCCGCAGCGCAGTGGGCACCAGCATCACGTCCATGCCCAGCGTTTTGGCAATGGCTGCTACTGACGAAAGCCGCGGGTCAATCTGCCCAGCCTCAGTGCGCTGCACTGTCATGCGGCTCAGGCCTGCGCTGGTGGCTAGCTGTTGTTGGCTGATATCGGCGGCCTTGCGGGCGGCCTCGAGTTCCTCAATCAAAAAGCTCATTTAACTACTCATTTATTATTTAATGAGTAGTGATAGTATCAAAATAAGCAAGTTTCGCCATTCATTTGTATATTTAACTAGGTTTAAGGCTGTTTTGTATAGATTGACATACAAAATTTGCCGAAGGCAACAAGCGGACTCGCCACTATGGACGTGTGCGCTGAGCCTCCCGGGCCCCGAGGGTCAGATACCGTCTTGAAAGTCAAGCGCCAGCGCACTAATTTTGATAGGCGCCAATGCAGAAGCTGTAAATTCAATTGCCTCAGTGGCCTTTTT
>JAYWFR010000149.1:0-10758 GCA_043778695.1 Polaromonas sp.
CATGAACAAGCCAGAAGGTAGCGCCGAGCAGTTGCTGCGCAGGCTGGAGTGGACAGTCCTGCGCCGCCTCGACGGCCTGCTGCAAGGCGACTACCGCACGCTGCTGCGCGGCATCGGCATGGACCTGGCCGACCTGCGTGAGTACCAGCACCACGACGATGTGCGGCATATTGACTGGAATGTAACGGCGCGATTGCAGCAGCCGCATGTGCGTGTGTTTACCGAAGACCGCGAAATGAGTGCCTGGTTCTTGCTCGACTTAAGCCCGTCAATGGACTTTGGCTCGGGCGAACAGCGCAAGCGCGGCCTGTCTGCTGAATTCGTCGGCGTACTGGCCCGCCTGTTGAACCGCCACGGCAACCGGGTGGGCGCCATGCTATACGGCTCGGGCGTTAATACCGTTGTGCCCGCGCGCGGCGGCAGGCACCACATTTTGCAGCTGCTGCACACGCTTCAAATACGGCCTGATGCAAAGCAGGCAGGCGCGACCAAGTTGCATGAATTGCTGGAATCAGCCGCCAAACAAATCCGCCGCCGCTCGACCATTTTCGTGGTGTCTGACTTCATCAGCGAGACCGGTTGGGACAAGCCGCTGGGCATGCTGGCGCAGCGACATGAAGTGGTGGCTGTGCGCTTGGTAGACGCCATGGAGCTGAACTTGCCCGACCTGGGTTTGATCCCCATCACAGATCTTGAGACTGGCGAACAACTGCTGGTCGATACCAGCGACAAAGGCTTTCGCAAACGCTTTGCCAGCATCGCAGCCCAGCGCGAAGCCGACCTGCGGCAGTCGCTGACCAAAGCGGGGGTCGACACACTGGAGTTGCAAACCGATGGCGACTTGGTCGAAGCACTGATGCGCTTTACCGATCTGCGCAAACGCCGCGCGCGCCTGTCTGCGGGTGGCTCGCTGCCTGCCCATTTAATGCGTGCGGCTTGAACAGATGACCAGCACCACAAGGACCACCATATGTCGAGCTTGAATTCGTTTCCCGTGACGTTTATGTGGCCGCAGTTTTTATGGCTGATGCTGCTGTTGCCGCTTTTGATACTGCTCTACGTTTGGCTGCTTGGCCGCAAGAAAAAAATGGCGCTGCGCTACGCCAGCTTGTCCATCGTGCGCGAAGCCATGGGCAAAGGCCAAAGCTTTAAACGGCACATACCGCCACTTCTTTTTTTACTCTCGCTCGCCGCCATGTTGGTGGCGTCTAGCAGGCCGTTTGCCGTCATCACGCTGCCATCAGACCAGCAAACCATCATGCTTGCGATGGACGTGTCAGGCAGCATGCGGGCCACTGACGTCAAACCAAATCGGTTAGTAGCATCTCAAGATGCAGCCAAGGCGTTTTTAGCGGAGCTGCCGCGCAACATACGCGTGGGTATCGTGGCGTTTGCAGGAACCGCATCTGTTGTGCAACCACCAACGCTAAGCCGTGAAGACCTGGTTGCCGCCATCGATAAATTCCAATTGCAACGGGGCACGGCCATTGGCAACGGCATTGTGGTGTCTTTGTCCGAGCTGTTTCCCGATGCGGGTATTGATATTGCGTCGATGCAAACCGGCCGTGACCGCCAGCGCGGTGTGGCCATTGACCAGCCCATCGCGCTAGGCAAAGACGGCAAGGAAAGGAAACCTTTTGTGCCGGTAGCGCCCGGATCGTACCAGTCTGCCGCTATTATTTTGCTAACAGATGGGCAGCGCACAACCGGGGTTGACTCCATGGATGCCGCCAAAGCTGCAGCCGACCGCGGGGTGCGTATCTACACCGTGGGGGTGGGCACGGTGGACGGTGAAACAATTGGTTTTGAAGGCTGGTCGATGCGCGTCAAACTCGACGAGGAAACCCTCAAAGGCATTGCACGCAACACGCAGGCGGAGTATTTCTATGCAGGAACGGCTGGTGACTTGAAAAAGGTTTACGAGTCGCTCAGCTCGCGCCTGACGGTGGTGAAAAAAGAGACCGAAGTTTCAGGCCTGCTGGCGCTCGTTGCTGCAGCTTTTGCGCTGTTGTCGGCAGGCTTATCGCTAGCCTGGTTCAATCGAATCCTTTGAGCGAGCAGTTGCGCTTTTAAATTCGCCCCATCAGCAGCAGCACAATGAGAATCACCACCACCAGGCCGATTCCGCCGCTTGGCCCATAGCCCCAATTGCGGCTGTGCCCCCAAGTCGGTAATGCTCCGACCAAAATGAGAATCAAAATAATCAGGAGAATGGTAGCTATTGACATGGTGGTTCCTTAGAGGTGTGAATCAAGTGATCCGCCATTGTTAAGGTCATTCCCAACGATGCACGCAAGCCAGCAACGCGAATGATTGTCAGGCTTTGTCGATACTTAAAATACATAGCACCTTGCCCATATATCGCTTGGGCTAGAAGCCCACCTGACCGCTTTATTTGATATTGCATTCACGGCGCAGCAGCGCCAAAGCGTCTTCAAAGCTACCTACTGCATCACTTTGCAAGGTGCCGTGCGCTTCTTGTACAAAACTGCGCCACAGTTGCGCGTAATCGCTTTGGTATTGAGGGGGTGCGTAGCTAAAAATGTAGTCGTTCGCAGCCTCGGGTTTGAAGCCTGCCTTTTTAACTTTGCGCAGCAATGTGGCGGCGCTTTTTTCGGTCAACATTGTCTTGGGTGCGGCGTGCGCAGCCAGGCAAAAGAAAACAGTTAACAGCGAGCTGTCATCGGTGTTCCCACCTGTCAGCTTGTCCCAGGCGCTCGACGTTTCGCGCGCATGGTGATCAACTTCACTCAAGCCGTCCTCAAGCCAAAAATAGCGCCCCATAAAAGCGGGGGTCTGGTCAAACAGCCGCCTGGTTGGCAAGTTGGCATCCAGGATTTTGGCACTGTCAGCCAGCACCGACTGCAACGCGTGCAATGCCACGCCGTGAAACTCTGGCGGTAAATTTTTAGGCAAGCCGATACTGAAGTCAGCCGCTTTACCACCAAATTTTTGCCGCAAACCAGAGATCATTTTGTCGAAAGCCACCCAGTCCGGCAACCTGCGGCCCCGGGTGGCCATGACCAGTAACGCGGTGCGCAGCACGGCCTCTGCGTCTTTGCCAGCTTCTTCCAAATCGTCTTCAGTCAAACCCAACTCATCGGCAAACCAGATGGCAACGTCGATCACCCGTGCAACTTGTTCGCGCTTGGCAAGTTCAGCTTGCACGTCAGCCAAGCTGCGCAGCGACCACTTGGCCAATTGCGGGATATGGGCCTCAGTAAAACCGCCGCGTTCATTCATGCCGAAGTGGCTGTTTTGCGGCATAGCGATCATGGTCTTGAGCATGTCGGAGCCGCCTTTGGAGCGCGACAAAAACGAGTGGTCGCGCAGCGCTATGGCAGCGGCTTGCACATCACCGCCGTGGGTATGCTCCAAATACAAGCTCACCAAATTGACCATGCGGTCTTTGGCTTTTTCAAGCTCAGGGCGTAAAAATTCGGTGCCGAAGTAGCGTGCAATTTGCACCATGCCTTTGGGTGCGTCTGCGGCAATAGCGTCCAGTTTTTCGCCATTGATGATGCTGTGCTGGATGCCGTGCTGCAAGGCTTTTTCAAAAAACGGCCGCGCGTCGTAGACAGATACGCCGCCGTTTGAATCAAGTGGAGCAGCCATGCGTTGGCCTAAATCGCCGACTCTTCGTCAGAGTCACGCTTGGCTGGTGTGGCTTTGCCCCGGTCAGTGTCGCCCGTTTCTACCTTGCCGTCGTCTTCTTGCGCCGCTTCGTCCTCACCAAAACCCGCATCAAAAGCGCTGGCTTTGGCACGCAGCACCAGCAGCATTTCAATGAACAAGTCAGGCAGCTCATAGCGCAGCAGCCAGGCCAGTTGCATCCAATCCTTGTCAGCAACTTCGTCTTGCTCCAGCTTGGGCTTTTCGTACGCTTTGGCCAGCAGCTCGTCCTGAGACAGCATGTCACCATGGTCGTCCATCGCGTCAAACGACCCGGTACGCGCAAACGCCTCAACGCGGCTCCACTTTTCTGAAAAGTAATCGGCCAGTGCGTCGCTGCCGCCTTCGAGGTCGCCAATCGCTGTCAAGAACTCAATCGGGTCGGCATCGTCTCTAAAAATAATTGAATTGACCATACCGCGCAGGTGCGCGCGCGTCAGGTCTTTGTATTGCTTTTCAATCACCACAGCACGGGCAAACTGCTCTGGCGTGACGAGCAAGTTGATGACTGACTCTTTGGAATTGTCATATTCACGAATGATGGCCAGCACGTCTTTGGCGGGCAACTGCTCCAGCACCACCATCAGCGCGGCGTCGCCTTCAGCATCGGCCAGCTCGACTAGCGCGCCTTCAGCGCCTGTTATGTCACCCGCAGCAATCAGGGTTTGGGTTTTTGTGATCAGAGCGAGGTTGGATGTGGATGAGATCATGTCTTATTCCTTCCTGTCAAAGCCTTGTTCCGCCATCCAGTCATCACCAGCTTGCTTGCGGGCTTTGGCATCAGCGCGTTCTTCTGCATCGCCATCCAGTTCTTCTTCATCGTTCTCATCTTTGTCCTCATCTTGAGCAACGTGAGCCACCGGTTTGCCCGCCATGTATTCCAGGCCCGCAGCGACGGTTAAAAACCACTCGCCGCCCGGCTCACTCAGCACTTTGTCGACCAAGCCTTGCGCCCAGAGTGCAATTTGAATGTCTTTTGACAAGTCCGTCCAGTCGGGCAGCTCGTCGGCTTCAAAGCTGAGCAGATCGTCCATCACGGCAGCATTGCTGAAGGCAAATGCCTGATGAAAAACAACCGCCACCATTTCAGGGCTCAGCTCCATCATCTTGACCAGAAAATCAATCTCGCCGCGCTTGTCAGCCAAGCGTTTTTTCAAGACGTCCTTGCCCTCGGAGTCTTGGCTCAGGTCGTCAAGTTCAGCCTCGTAGGCGGAGCGCAGATCGGTAAAAAAGGGGGAAATAGTCATAAGTAAATAGTGATGAGAGGGTACATGGGGCTGAATAAGAGGAAGTCAAACCAGCGTTTTGTAGTAGGTTTGCCAAATGTCCCGCGCCGTTTCCAACGGGTCATCCAGCAAACTGCGGCGACGGTTGTCGTCATAGGCTTGGCGCTTGTCTGAGTCAGATAGCACGTCGTATGCCTCTTGCACAGCTCTAAAGCGCGCCGCCGCATCGTCGGCGGTGTTCCGGTCAGGGTGATAAAACGACGCCTTCTGGCGAAACGCTTTTTTGATGTCTGCCAGCGTGACGGCGCTGTTCAGGCCTAAGACGGTGTAGTGGTCAGTCATTTGAGTCGCTGTGTATCGGCCGCCATTGATGCTCGTTCGTCAGCGTCCAACTGCGGGCCTTTTGCCAACATATCCCCGATTTTTTCTATCGGAAAGCCTGACGCTGACCACTCAGACAACCGCCCTTCCACCAGCCGATACCTTCGCGCACAGCGCGCCGCCAACGACTCGTCATGTGTGACCATGATGAAAGCTGTGCCTTGGTCACGCGCCAATTGAAGCATCAGCTCAAACACGCCTTCAGCGGTTGACCGGTCCAGGTTACCAGTCGGTTCATCGGCCAGCACGCAGGCGGGTTGCGTGACCAATGCGCGTGCAATGGCTACGCGTTGGCGCTCACCACCTGAGAGTTCGGCAGGGCGATGGTGCAGGCGGTCTTGCAGGCCAACGCTTGCTAGCATTTTAGTAGCTGCTTGCGCACATAATTCGGGCGATTGACGCCTTATCCATAGCGGCATGGCGACGTTGTCGAGTGCTGAAAACTCCGGCAGCAGGTGGTGGAACTGGTAAACAAAACCCAGATGCTGGTTGCGCAACTGGCCTTGTACTTGCGGCGTGAGGGTTGACAAGTCTTGCCCCTTCAGCATGACCTGCCCACTGGTCGGTGCGTCCAGCCCGCCCATCAAATGCAGCAACGTGCTCTTGCCGGAGCCTGACGCGCCGACGATGGCGATGGTGTCGCCCTGGTTGACTTGCAGGTCGACACCTTGCAAAACTGTGACGTCGAGGCGGCCTTCAATGAAGCGCTTGGTGAGACCAGTGGCTTGGAGGACAGGTGAGAGCGGGAAGCCCTCACCCCTGCCCTCCCCCAGAGGGAGAGGAAGTAAAGAAACAGAGCGATCACTCATAACGCAGTGCCTCTGCCGGATTCACCCGGCTCGCGCGCCAGCTTGGGTACAGCGTCGCTAAAAAAGCCAATATCAACGCAATCACTGCAATCGGCATGATGTCGGCGTACTGCGGCTCGCTGGGCATGCGGCTGATGAGGTAAATGTCCTTGGGTAGAAAATTGGCGCTAAGCAGCTTTTCAAGCGCAGGCACCAGCACGTCAATGTTAAAAGCAATGCCCAAACCCAGCAGCAGCCCTGCCAGCGTACCGATGATGCCCACCATCGCGCCCTGCACCACAAATATGCCCATGATGCTTTTAGGGCTAGCGCCCAGCGTTCGCAGAATGGCGATGTCGGCGCGCTTGTCAGTTACCGTCATCACCAGCGTTGACACCAAATTAAACGCCGCCACCGCAACAATCAGCGTCAGGATGATGAACATCATGCGTTTTTCAAGCTGCACTGCGGCAAACCAGGTTTTGTTTTGCCGCGTCCAGTCGCGGATCAGCAAGTCACCTGTTAACGAGCGCGACAGCTCTTGAGCCACCTCGCGCGCTTGGTGCAGATCACGCAGTTTGATGCGTATGCCGGTCGGCCCTTCAAGCCTGAAAATTTTGGCAGCATCGTCCTGGTGCAGCATGACGAGGGCCGAATCGTATTCATAGTGACCTGAATCAAAGGTGCCCACCACTTTCATCTGCTTGAGGCGTGGCACAACTCCTGCTGGTGTGACCTGCCCGCTAGGCGCAATCAGCGTGACGGTGTCGCCTTCACGCACGCCCATCGCGCGTGCCAGCTCACCGCCCAGCACCACGCCGAATTCGCCAGCAATTAATTTAGCCAGCGTGGGGCCAGACGTAGCGGCCAGATCGGTGACTTGCCCTTCCAGCGCCGGGTCAATACCGCGCACCAGCGTGCCCTTCATATCTTCCCCCCTTGCCAGCAGGGCTTGAGCCGCTATAAAAGTTGCAGCGCCCACTACGTTTTTATTGGCTTTGATCTCTGCCAGAGTTTTTTGCGGGTCGCTCAAGGCCGCTCCGTTGGGCGCGAAGACTTCAATGTGCGAGATCACGCCCAACATGCGGTCACGCACTTCCTTTTGAAAGCCGTTCATCACGCTGAGCACAATGATGAGTGCTGCCACGCCCAGCGCAATACCCAGCATCGACACGCCAGAAATAAATGAGATGAAGCCGTTGCGGCGGGTAGCTCGGCCAGCGCGGGTGTAGCGCCAGCCCAAAACCAGTTCATAAGGTAATTGCATAACTGTCAATTGTGTCATCCCGGACAATAGGACGATGCCTACAGACTCTATGAACCATCTGATCGTTCCCTTTGCCCAATCCGCCGGGGATGGGTGGTTGCAAGCCGTTAGCCCGCTCAAGCTTAAAAACCTCGATCAGTTGCTGCGCGGCATGAAACTGGTGGACGCCGATAACGGCGCGGCAGACAGCTTGTCACCACCGCATGAGCGGGTTTTAGCAAAGGCTTTGGGGCTTGCAGCAGGCGATGGCTTGATCCCGTGGGCGGCGCGTGAGGCTGATGCAAAACCGCATCAAGGCTGGGCGGCCATCACCCCCTGCCACTGGGCCATGGGCCGCGAACACGCTACTTTGACTGACCCCGCTACGCTGGACATCAGCGAAGCCGACTCACGCATCTTGCTGGCCGCAATGCAACCTTACTTTGCGACCGAAGGCATCACGCTTGTCTACTCGCAACCCGCCCGATGGCTGGCAGAAGGTGATGTGTTTAACAGCTTGCCCACCGCGTCGCCAGACCGCGTGCTGGGCCGCAATGTTGACAGGTGGCTTCCCGCATCAACAGCCATCAAGCTGCTGCAAAGCGAAATGCAGATGCTGCTGTACACCCACGCTGTTAATGATGAACGCGCCGCCAAAGGCCAGCGCAGCGTCAATTCATTCTGGGTCAGCGGCTCGGGGGCTCTGAATGAAACCGCACGCACCACGCCGCAGGCCAACGCGACAAGAGCCTTGGGCCCATCAGCACTTGCAAGCGACTGGGCGGCCTATAGGCAGGCCTGGGCGCAACTTGAAGCCACAGAAGTAGCGCAACTTTTAGCCCAGCAAAACAGCGGCAAACCCGTACGCATCAGCTTGTGCGGTGAGTCCAACGCCATGACATTTGAAACAGCAAAATTAGGTTTATTGACCAAAATTAGGAATGCTTTAAGCCCACATCCCCTTATTAATCTGCTCAAGCAGCTATAAAAATAAGAGCATCATGAAAATTCATGTGAGGGACGTCCCACCCCGAGCCGCCTGGGCTTTGCAGCAAGCGGGCATACACCCGCTGCTGGCGCAGTTGTATGCGGCGCGCGGCGTGCGCACGGCTGATGAGCTGGACGAGGGCTTGGCACGGTTGCTCAGCCCCACCACGCTGCTGGGCGCAAAAGAGGCAGCGGTTCTGCTGGCCGATGCGATTGCTGTGGGCAAACACATTTGCATCGTGGCCGACTACGACTGCGACGGCGCCACCGCCTGCGCTGTCGCCATGCGCGGCCTCAAGTTGTTGGGTGCAAGCAAAGTCACCTACCTCGTACCAGACCGCGTGGTCGACGGCTACGGCCTGACCGCCCCAATTGCCGAGCGGGTCAAAGCCCGCGGCGCAGACGTGTTGGTGACGGTCGACAACGGCATCGCCAGCTTTGACGGCGTGGCCCGCGCCAAGGCTCTTGGCATGCAGGTGCTGGTAACTGATCACCATCTGCCAGCTTTGATAAATAACGAAACAGGAACGATTGGCTTGCCCAACGCCGACGTTATCGTCAACCCGAACCAGCCAGGCTGCGAGTTTGAAAGCAAATCGATTGCGGGTGTGGGCGTGATGTTTTATGTGCTGCTGGCGCTGCGTGCAGAGCTGCGTGAGCGCGGTGTTTTTACGGTTCAAGACCAACCCAAAGTGGATGCACTGCTGCCACTGGTCGCACTCGGCACGGTAGCCGACGTCGTCAAGCTGGACGCCAACAACCGCCGTCTGGTAGCTCAGGGGTTAAAACGCATCAGAGCCGGTTATTTACCTGCGGGAGTAGCTTCTTTATTTGTAGCAGCAGGACGCAAGGCCAACACAGCCACCACGTTCGACTTCGGCTTCGCACTCGGCCCGCGCATCAACGCCGCAGGTCGTCTGGCCGACATGACGCTGGGCATTGAATGCCTGCTGACCGATGACGCAGCCCGGGCCGACGAGCTGGCCAAAACACTAGACGGCATCAACCGCGAGCGGCGCGACATTGAAGCCGACATGCGTGAACAAGCCCAGCTAGCCGCCGACGCGATGATTGCCACTGACGTCAATGGTGATGACGAGCCACCGCCAGCAATAGCCATCTACGAGCCCAGCTTTCACGAAGGTGTGGTCGGCATCGTCGCGTCCCGCATCAAAGACAAACTGCACCGCCCCACCTTCGTGTTTGCCGCCAGCCAAGCCGAGGGCAAGTCGCATGAAATCAAAGGCTCAGGCCGCTCGATAGCAGGCTTTCATTTGCGCGACGCGCTTGATCTGGTCGCCAAGCGCCAGCCCGGCGTACTGCTCAAATTTGGCGGCCACGCCATGGCGGCGGGCTGCACGATGGACGAGAAAAACTTTGAACTGTTTGAACACACGCTGCAGCAAGTCGCACGCGAATGGCTGGACGCCGCCACGCTAACCCGCTGCATCGACACCGACGGCCCGCTGGCTGCTGAATTCAGGCGCATCGACGTGGTCGACACGCTGCACAAAGAAGTCTGGGGTCAAGGCTTTGCCGCGCCCACATTCAGTGAGGAGGTCGAAGTCGTGTCGCAGCGGCTGGTCGGCGAAAAACACCTAGCGTTGAAGCTGAAACACCAAGGCCAGCCAGTAGACGGCATCTGGTTTGGTCACACCGAGCTGCTGCCTGCAAAGGTGACATTGGCTTTCAGGCTGGATGCGGATGAGTGGCAGGGTGTGAGGCGGGTGAGGTTTTTGGTTGAGGCGGCTGAGGGTTAGAATTTTGTGAGGTTTTTGAGCTGTTTTTGAGTGTTTATAGATATCGTTTAGGCTTGTAGCCCAATAGATCTATGCGCGAGCAGCTATTGATTACATAGTAAATTTCAGGGAATTTTGATGCCCTGATTAGATTCCATTGACATTTTCACACTTCAGGTTTTGCAGTGTTCACTACTTTAAGCATCACGTGACGACTACTCCTTCCATCCCTGGCATTGAACTAGTCCTGTCCGTCCTCGGGTTTTGGCCTTCGTTCCACGATGCTGAAGTAATTCACTTCCGCCTCTCACGTGGCACGACACCAGAAGCGAAGAAATCCGATGCCGAACTTGACGTACAAGTGCGGGAATACGAAACAAGACATGAAGGAGCTGCGCAGTAAGAACTTGTGCTCATCAAAAACGTCATCATCCGCTTTACCTTCACCGGCGTCGAAGGAGTCCAGGTGGGTGATTTTAACTTTCAGAACGTCATCAACTCGCTGACCATTGACAATGAGGTCACAGAGGTCGGGGTGCGAATACGAGTTGAAGTCGAGTCAATCTACGGCTTCGGCGCGACCTGGCTTTGCAGCGGCGCGAAGGTGGCAGGTGTCTCTTGCCTAGGAGCCTGGGCGGCAGAAGCCGAATATAGGTTTCGTTTCTGACAACAAAAAACAAGTCTGATGCGTTATTGTTAGATGACCGCAAGCTACATCG
>JAYWFR010000150.1:0-26471 GCA_043778695.1 Polaromonas sp.
GAGGGCAAGCCCACGGGCACCACCCACACGGTGGCGCGCGACGAGGGCATCCGCGAGTCGACGCTCGAGAAGCTGGCGTCGCTGAAGCCCGTGGCCCGCGAGAACGGCGTGCACACCGCCGGCAACTCGTCGCAGATCTCCGACGGCTCCGCCGCCCTGCTGATGATGACCGAGGAGAAGGCCGCCGCGCTGGGCCTCACGCCGCGGGCCCGCATCGTGGACACGTGCCTGGTGGGCGTCGATCCGGTGCTCATGCTCACCGGGCCGATCGATGCCACGCAGCGGCTGCTCGCCCGGTCCGGGCTGGGCATCGGCGACATCGACACGTTCGAGATCAACGAGGCGTTCGCCTCGGTCGTGCTCGCATGGGCCAAGGAGCTCGGCGCCGACCTCGAGCGCACGAACCCGAACGGCGGCGCGATTGCACTCGGCCACCCACTGGGCGCGTCAGGCGCAAGGCTTGCCACCACCGCCATCAATCAATTGCACAAAACCGGTGGCCGCTACGCCCTGTGCACCATGTGCATCGGTGTGGGGCAAGGCATAGCACTTGTCCTTGAACGAATTTAATTGCTATTCTTACCATAGCTGTTAGCGCACGTTTTAATTGGGCCACAGGCATTTTTTTCTAAATTTACAGCGCTACCAGCGAACGCGGCTGTAGGCTACACTGAAATTTTTTGAAAGTATCTTCATGACCACACACAGCCTGATTGCGCAAGCCAGTCTTGACCAACTCTTTTTAAAAGCCCGTACCGCCAACGGTTTTACTGACCAGCCTGTACCCGTGGCCTTGTTGCAGCAAGCCTATGACATCGCCAAAATGGGCGCAACCTCAATGAACACGCAGCCTACGCGCTACGTATTTTTGAACAGCGCAGAATCGCGCGCACGCCTGATTCCCGCGCTGTCACCCGGCAATGTCGACAAAACGAAAGTTGCCCCGGTCACGGTCATTGTGGCAACTGACACACAATTTTTTGAGCACATGCCGCAAATCTGGCACGGGGCCGGTGCCAAAGAGATGTTTGCAGGCAACGTGCCGCTGGCGCAGTCCACTGCCAACCGAAACGGCACACTGGGCGCGGCGTACTTCATGATCGCCGCACGCGCAGTGGGCCTGGATTGCGGCCCGATGAGTGGCGTGGACTTGGCTAAAGTAAACGCCGAGTTTTTTCCCGATGGACGGTTTCAAACCAACTTTTTGATCAATCTGGGCTACGGTGACGACAGCAAATTGTTTGACCGCAACCCCCGCCTGCGCTTTGAGCAAGCTTGTTCGGTGCTTTGAGCCTGCCCATCATCACCGACCCGTTCTTTTATGGGGTCGCGATTCCCGCTGTGCTTTTACTGGGCATCAGCAAAAGCGGCTTTGGTGCGGGCTTTGGCTCACTGGCTGTGCCCATCATGGCACTCGCCGTCAGCGTGCCGCAAGCAGCTGCGGTGCTGATGCCGGTGCTGCCGCTGGCACCGCTGGGGGTGTGGATAGGTGTGCGCGTGGCCAGGCGCATCAAGGAGGTGCTGTTTTACCGGGTGCTTTATGGCGGCATGTTTTTGACCGGTTTCAAATTGTTGTGGGATGGCTTGGCCTGAGCGATCGGCAGTGACCTGCTGCTATATTGGCGCTTTCCCAAGATCGCATTGTTCATTGCATGTCCACCGTTGTATTTGCTGATGTAGTCGACAGCACTGGCCTTTACCAAAGGCTGGGCGATGCAGCAGCATCGCGTTTTGTCACGCAGCTGATGGGGCTGCTCAGTGAGGTTTTCAAACAGCACCATGGCCGGGTCGTCAAGCTGCTTGGTGACGGCTTGTTTGTGGTTTTCGCCAACCAGGGTGACGCGCTGGCAGCCTGCGTCAGCATCCAAAAGCGACTGCACGACAGCCCTATCCAGCCCGCTGGGCGCGGCGCGCCGGTACAAGTGCAGATGGGCATGGACTCTGGCGAGGTGGTGGAAATTGACGGTGATTGTTTTGGCGACACTGTTAATTCGGCCGCGCGCTTGGCTGATCTGGCCGGCGCAGCGCAAATTTTGGCAACCCAACATATATGGACCGCCTTGTTGCCGCTACAGCAAGCGGCGCTGCGCAGTATCGGCCCCATGTATTTGCGGGGGCGAGCCGAGGCCAGCCACGTCTACCGGGTTGAATGGCAGTCGGGGCAAGAGCAAGACGCGACGATGGTGGGGCGTTCTATGCTGGCGCAAAGCCAGACCAGTTACCTTGAACTGTCCTACGCCGGCCAGGTGGTGCAGCTTGACGCCAGCAGTGCCAGCTTGTCGCTGGGCCGCGCCGTCAACGCCAGTCTGCCGATCAATGACCCGCGGGTGTCCCGCATGCACGGCACGCTGGTGTGGCGCGGCGGGCAGTTTGTGCTGACCGATGGCTCCAGCTACGGCACCTGGGTGTACATGGGCAGCCAAAGTGAAGCACTGATATTGCGCCGCACCGAGTGCACATTGGTAGGCAGCGGGCAGATTGTGCCGGGCTGCGATCGGTCAGATGAGGGCGCGCCAGTCATCACGTTTGGTATCAAAAACGCGCGAGTCACTGCGCTTTGATTTGGGTAAAAAGCAAAACGGTGCAGCACAGTCCCGCTTACGGCCGCAACAGAGGCTGCCAAATTCTGGTAACCATTGCTAGTACCGTAGGTGACAAAGTACGATAATGCCAATCAGTTGTTCGGCCTTTTACAACTGCCTTCCAGCCCGTTTGCCACACACCCGCTTCCCATGAGTCTGAAAAAACTTGGTAGATACGATTTAATCCGCGTGCTCGGCAGAGGCGCGATGGGGCTGGTGTACGAGGGGCGCGATCCAAACCTGGACAGGCGCGTCGCTATCAAAACCATCAAGGTTGAAAATCTGTCCGACGAAGCAGCCGCCGAATATGAGGTGCGCTTTCGCGTCGAGGCGCGGTCTGCTGCCCGCCTTCAACACCCCAATATTGTCAGCGTCTACGACTCTGACCGAGACCTTGATATTGCCTATTTGGTGATGGAATTTGTGCAGGGCGATGACCTCAAACATCATCTTGACAAGGGCGAGGTTTACACGTTAAAGCAAACCTTGAGCATCATGGCCGATTTGCTGTCCGCACTGAGCTACGCCCACCAGCAAGGGGTAGTTCACCGCGACATCAAGCCCGCCAACTTATTGGTCATAGCTGGCGGGCGTATCAAGCTGGCAGACTTTGGCGTAGCACGCATCCAGGATTCAGGTGACGTTACCCGTACCCAAGGCACGATTGTTGGCACGCTGAAATACATGTCGCCCGAACAATTGGAAGGCAAACCCATTGATGCGCGTACTGATTTATTTGCCGCTGGCGTGGTGCTGTACCAGTTGGTCACTGGCCAGCGACCTTTCGATGGGGACACTGACTTTGCAGTGATTCAAAAAATCGTCGGTCACCTGCCTGCAGCGCCAACCTCGTTTAACAACAAGTTGCCGCCTGCACTGGATGCGGTGGTGGCCAAGGCGCTGGCCAAATCGCGCGATGCACGTTACGCAAATGCCCAAGAGTTTGCCGATGCCCTGCAAGCAGCTTGCAAACAAGCCAGGGACATAACGATTGCGCCAACGGTGATTTTGCCGTCAAGGAGCAGCAACACTACCTGGACGGCCACCATGATGCCGGGCGAGTCTTTGGTGACCACCCATTCGGGTGTTAGCACCAACAGCGGTACAAGCGCCTCCTTGGTGACGCAAGAAGTTGAGCTGGTGTACTGGAAAGACATCAAAGATTCCAGCGACATTGAAGACCTGCAAGGTTTTCTGAACAAATTCCCGGCGGGCATTTACGGTGACTTAGCTCGCCGTAAGCTTCGAAACCTGGGCGTGTCCACCTCGGCAGACGTCAGCGAAGCAACTCAGTTGATGGTGCGCAAACCCATGACGGACGCCGAGGCGAACGATAAAACAGTGTTGCTGCCAAAGACGGAGGCGGCTTTTCCTGATGCGTCATCGCCTGCGACTTTACTGGCCCCAGAAAGTGCGGCGCTAACTGCAAGTGATCTTAAAACCGAAGTCAAGACTGCGGCTGGACAAGCTATTAACGCCACAGAGCTAAAACCAAAAGCAACACCCGAACCCGAACCCGTAGCCGTAGCCGAACCCGAACCCGTACCCGTACCCGTACCCGTACCCGTGCCCGTACCCGTACCCGTGCAGTTTTCAGCGCCAGTGCCGCCACCAGCCCCGGCTAAAAAAAGTAGCACAGCATGGGTAGTCGCTACCGCAGTGTTGGCTGTTGCGGGTATCGCATTCAAAATGATGTCCGGGTCACAGCCTGCGGCTGATGCCGTGTCGCAAGCGCCTGGGCCAGCGCTTGCTGCATCAGCAGCCGCGTCGAGCGCCATGGGTGCAGCTTCGTCTGCGGCGGTGGCGTTGCCTGTGGTGGCATCGTCATCAACTGTTGCTACTGCTGTTGTTGCTAGTGTTGCGACCGTGAGCACCGCAACGAGCGCCTCCCCAGCGCCCAACGCCACGGTATCTGCTGCTGTTTTACCTGCCAGCAAACCCGCTAGGCCTGCCTCGGCAGCATCAAAAGCTTCGAATGCGGTGCTTGCTAAAAAACCCACCGCCGACAACGAAAGACCAGCCAGCCGAGATCAAGCCGTTGTGTCAGAGTCAACAGCAACAAGCGCGCCCTCCAAAACCGCAGCCGCTGCAGCAGCGCCTGCAACCAACCCAAGAGCTGTCTGTGAAGATCGGGCACTGTTCGGGTTTCAAACCTGCATGACCGAGCAATGCGCCAAACCCGGATTCACCCAACACCCCACTTGCATTGAACGCCGTGCGATGGATGAAAGGCGACGTGAGTCGGAAAGATATCGTTGACTTTTTTAGAGTAATTGCTATAAATTTAGGAGCTGCTAGCCCCCTTGATAATGAGACTACAGGCCAAAAATACCTATTTCAGGGCATTGGCACCGCCGTTTAAAAAATCCAGGCCGCTAGGACTGCACCAAACGTTTGGCTTTGGCTATCGACATCAGCATACCCACTGCCAATCCCAGCGTCACCATGGCCGTACCGCCATAGCTGATGAACGGCAGGGGCACACCCACAACTGGCAATATGCCGCTAACCATCCCCATGTTGACAAACGCATAGGTGAAGAAAATCATCGTCACAGCGCCCGCCAGCAGACGGGAAAACAGCGTGGGCGCCTCCATGGCAATTACCATGCCGCGCAAGATCAAAAAGATGAATCCAGCAATCAGCAGCAGGTTGCCAGCCAAGCCGAACTCCTCTGAAAACGCCGCAAATATAAAGTCAGTGGTGCGCTCGGGAATAAATTCAAGGTGAGTTTGCGTACCCGCCATGAAGCCCTTGCCGAACACGCCGCCCGAGCCAATCGCAATCATGCCTTGAATGATGTGAAAGCCCTTGCCCAGCGGGTCACGCGACGGGTCTAACAGAGTACAAATGCGCTGCTGCTGGTAGTCGTGCAGCACCGGCCAGCGCACGCCGTCTGCGCACAGGGCGGGCTCAAACCAGACGATTAAAAACACGCCCACCAAACCTAACACCACGGGCGGGGCGATCAACTTCCAACTCAAACCGGCAAAAAATATCACTGCCAGGCCAGCTGCCAAAACCAACAGCGAAGTCCCCAGATCAGGTTGCTTCATGATCAAGCCCACCGGCACAATCAGCAAAGCACCTGCCACGATAAAGTCCAAAGGCCGCAGTTGGCCTTCACGCTTTTGGAACCACCAAGCCAGCATCAACGGCATGGCAATTTTTAAAATCTCACTGGGTTGAATAACGATGCCCACATTCAGCCAGCGGCGCGCGCCTTTTTTGGTGATGCCAAAAATAGCCACTGCTATCAGCAGCCCTACCCCCATCACATAAAGAGGCACCGCAAGTGCCATCAGGCGCTGCGGCGGGATTTGCGCCACCGCAAACATGATGAACCCGGCAATCAGCATGTTGCGGCCATGGTCTGCAAAGCGGCTGCCGTGGTCAAAGCCGGATGAATACATGATCAACAAGCCCGCGCTAGCCAGCAAAAACACCGCGAACGCCAATGGGCCGTCAAAGCCTTGCAGGAGCGGTGCAGCCCGCTTGAAGAGCGAGGGTTTGTCAAAAACGGCGGCCATGCACCATTATCGGCCAGCTGGGTTGGCACACGGGCTTGACTACACTCAAGCATCACCATTTAAAGGCGCTCATTTTGTTCGTATTGTTTGAAGAAGCCGGCAAGCATTTGGCTGGCCGCATATTGTCTGAGGCGGACAGCTCGCTGCAAGTTGAGCTGGACTCCGGTAAGCGCGTCAAGGTCAAGTCTGTCAATGCCCTTTTGAGGTTTGAAAAGCCGGCCCCCGCTGATTTTGTAGCCGCTGCGCAAAAGCTAAGCAACGACATTGAGCTGGAACTGGCCTGGGAATTCGCCAGTGATGATGAGTTTGATTTTGCTGAGCTGGCGCGTGATTACTTCAGCGCAGACCCCAGCAAACCCGCCACGCAAGAACAGCAAGCCGCAGCGCTGTTTAAATTGTTCGATGCACCGCATTACTTTCGCCGTGCGGGTAAGGGGCGGTTTAAAAAAGCACCACTTGAGATTTTGCAATTGGCCCTCAAAGCCATTGAAAAAAAGACGCTAGTAACGTTACAAATTGCCGCATGGGCTGAGTCGCTGGCGCAAGGCGCTTGCCCTGAGCCGATAAAGGAGCAGCTGTACAAAATTTTGTTCAAGCCAGATAAAAACAGCGCTGAATACAAGGCGGTGGTGGGCGCGTCAAAAACCACCCACATGGCCCCGCTGGACTTGCTGCAAAAGTCTGGCGCGATAGCCTCACCCTACCAGTTTCACTACAAGCGATTTTTGTTTGAAAACTTCCCCAAGGGCACAGGCTTTCCGGCCGTTCAAGCACCAACGCACACCGAAGAGCTGCCATTGGCCAACGTGCAGGCGTTCTCGATTGACGATTCGGCCACCACCGAGATTGACGATGCGCTGTCAGTACAAGGCATCGGCACGGGTACCGTCACCCTAGGCATTCACATTGCCGCGCCTGGCCTGGCCATTGAGCCGGGCAGCGCTGTAGACCTGCTAGGCCGCGCCCGCTTGTCAACCGTCTACATGCCGGGTTACAAGCTGACCATGCTGCCCGACGATGTGGTGCAAAACTACACGCTGATGGCCGGGCGCAACTGCCCGGCGGTGTCGCTGTATGTGGCGATGGACGAAGGGACGTTTGAGATCAAAGAAACCACGACCAAACTGGAGCTGGTGCCGATTGCCGCCAACCTGCGCCATGATGTGCTGGACAGCACATTCAATGAAGCGTTCTTTGCTGAAAATTCGACAAACGCTACAGAAACAGTAGCTGCCCGCGCCGATATTGCTTGGGCTACAGAGCTTATTTATCTGCATAAGCTAGCCAAATCCCTGAAATCGCAGCGCGAAGTAGCGCGCGGCAAGCCTGAGAACTTCAATCGGCCAGACTACAACTTCAAGCTAAGCAACCCCACTGGGCAAGCGCCTGAAGGCAACGAGCAGGTCACCATCACCACCCGCCAGCGCGGCGCGCCGCTGGATTTGATCGTCGCTGAGGCGATGATCTTGGCCAACAGTAGCTGGGGCAATTGGCTGGCAGATCATGGCGTGCCGGGCATTTACCGCAGCCAGGCCAGCTTGGCCCCAGGGGTGAAAGTACGCATGGGCACCAAAGCTCTGCCGCATGCCGGCTTGGGGGTGAAGAGCTATGCCTGGTCCACGTCGCCGCTGCGCCGCTACACCGACCTGGTCAACCAGTGGCAAATCATTGCCTGCGCCAAAAACGGCCGCACAGCGGCGCTGGTGGCACCGTTTAAGCCGAAAGACGCGGAGCTGTTCTCTATCATCTCTGGGTTTGACGCAGCCTACAGTGCTTACAACGGCTACCAAAGCGGCATTGAACGCTACTGGACGCTGAAGTACCTGCAGCAAAACGGTATCACCGAGCTGGTCGCCACCGCCTTCAAAGACAACCTGGTGCGTGCCGACGAGCTACCGCTGGTGCTGCCCGCTACGGGCGCGCTTGGCTTGCCGCGCGGCGCCAAGGTGCGCATCAAGCTGGGGGAGATTGACGAGATCACCCTGGACATCACCAGCGCGGTGATTGAGCGGCTGGACGTGGTGATGGCTGATGCTGGCCAAGAAGATGCCGACGAAGATGACGTCATCGCCGGACCGATTGCGATTGCGGTGGACGTCAACGAAGCACCTGAAGTTGCTGCAACGCCGACCACCTGAAACCCGCTAAAACCCCGCTTTAAGCCCGATAATTCGACGGTGAAAAACTTCAGCACTCTGCAAATAGCCCTAGGAGCGTCCGCCGCGCTGCATGCGGTGGTGTTGACGACGCGTTTTGTGGATCCGGCGAGTTTTAACCGGGTCTTCAAAGACACGCCTCTGGAAGTGATTCTGGTCAACGCCAAGTCAAACGAAAAGCCTGATGTCGCCAAAGCCATCGCCCAAAGCAGCCTGGCCGGCGGCGGGCAGCTTGAAAAAGGCCGCGCCACGTCGCCACTACCACCATCGGCACTGACTGACCTGGGCGACGCCGCCGAAGATGCACAGAAAAAAGTCGACGCGATGCAAGAGCAGCAAACCCAGTTGCTGGCGCAAATCAAAAAACAACTGGCCACTTTGCCGCCACCTGACCCCAAAGTACCCAGCAACGACCCCGTGCAGTCCGAGCGTGAAGAAAAACGCAAGCAGCTGATCAAAATTTTGGCGGAAATTGAAAAACGCATTAACGAAGAAAACGCCAGGCCAAAAAAGCGTTACATCAGCCCCGCCACGCGCGAAGAGGTGTACGCGATTTATTACGACAGCCTGCGCCGCAAAATTGAAGACAAAGGCACGACCAACTTCCCCGAGCTGGCAGGCAAAAAACTCTACGGCGAACTAACAATGATCGTGACAGTGAATTTTGACGGCCGCATTTTGGCCACCGAAGTGGTCGAAACATCGGGCAACTTGACGCTGGACCGCCGGGCGCAAGCCATTGTCAAGGGAACCGGTCCATTCGACAAATTCACCGACGCCATGCGGCGCAAGGCCGACCATATTGTGGTGGTGTCGCGCTTTAAATTCACGCGTGACGAAACGCTTGAAACCAAGCTGACCAGCCGATAGAGACATTGATGAAGGTAATGCTCCGCTTGCTGCTTTTGGCCCTGTTGGCGGGCGTTTCATTGCAACTCTATTTTGTGGGCCGCATTGCGCTGATGGCCGTCGTTGACCCTGAATCCACAGCATTTGAGCGCTCTGCTGTTTATAGCGTAGCAACAACGACAGGCAGCTTGAAGTGGCGCCAGCAATGGACGCCCTACAGTGATATTTCTGACAACCTCAAACGCGCCGTGATTGCGTCCGAAGACGCCAGCTTTACCGAGCACGAGGGCGTAGACACAGAGGCGCTTGAAAAGGCTTGGGACAAAAACGCCAAGGCTGAGCAAAAAACGCAGCAGTCAACGACGGGGGCGAACATAAAGCCTAGCAAGCCAGCAAAAATCGTCGGTGGCTCGACTATCACCCAGCAGCTGGCTAAGAATCTTTTTTTGTCAGGCGAGCGCACGCTGCTGCGCAAAGGGCAAGAGCTGATATTCACATTAACGCTTGAAAAATTACTCGGCAAAGAACGCATTCTGGAGATTTACCTGAATAGCGTGGAATGGGGCGAAGGCGTGTTCGGTGCAGAAGCTGCCGCACAGCACTACTACCGCAAAAGCGCCAGCAAATTAAGCGCGTTTGAGGCCGCAAGGCTGGCCGTCATGCTGCCGCGGCCCAAGTATTTTGAAACCCGGCTCAACTCAGGCTATTTGTCGTCACGCGCCAGCACAATTGTTGCGCGCATGGGCGGCGTTGAATTACCTTAAAGCGCAGTCTCCGCTTGCTTTGCGTACTTTGTGCTTTGCATGGAGCGAGCTAGTGCAACCATTTAGTTTAAGATGCAACGAGTAACAATTAGTAGTTCCTTGTGGTGGTTTGACTCTTAGGCACGCGGTTTTGCGCAATATTTATCTCTTACTGTTACGTTGGATAGCGGTCTTCATCGGCTCCTTTTTGCTAGCGACTGCGTTGCAAGCGCAGGTGTCCCGCACCACCATCAACCCCAGCTTTGAGTTGTTCTTGCCCGGCTGTACGCCACCCGCTGCGCCAGGCAACAGCTTCGGCATCTTGGCCGACGTCAATGCGGGAGCTGGCGTGGCTTGCGTGGCCGGCTGGGACTCAACTGATACCGGCGGGGCATGCGTGGCAGGGCAGTTTTCGGGCGCTGGCGCTACATGTGCCAAGGGCGTTAACGTCATCGAAATATGGACCGACGGCTTTTTGAACGAAAGAACGCCAACCGGCAAATACTATGCTGAGTTGAATGCCTGGCAGCCTGGAACTTTGTCACAGCAAATTTGTTTTATTGGCGGTGAGTCAGTGGGTTGGACTTTGAAACACCGCTTTAGGGACGACCCCCCCGCCAACTCAGGCACAGACACGATGGTCGTCGGTATTGGTGTGCCTGGCGGAACGTCTGTGGTGGGTACTTTGTCATCGCCCAAAATATCTGCTAACAACTACGCTGTCGGTAGCTGCGTGCCCGGGCCAGGATCAACGTGCAACCCCGTCACGCTGGGGAGCGTCACTGCCCCCAACGCTTGGAACACCTTCAGCGGCACGTACACGCCGGCGTCTACACAAGTCGGCCTGTGGATGCGTGCAACCAACCCCGGGTCGGGCGGCAACCACCTGGACGACATTTCATTTACCGTCAAACCGCTGCTGGAGCTCACTGCAACCGGCGTGGTGACGGCAGGCGGCATTGCCTTGTCGTCCCGGGAAAGCAGTGCCGCTAAGACGGTGTCGCTGATTGTGGTGGGCACGTTTGCCGCCAACGCATCCATTGTTTTAGATTTCGGTCCGGGCACGGCGATTGGTGCTGCCACCACAGCCGCGCCCGGCACTGACTTCGACTTTCTAGGTGCAAAACTCAACGTGGCCAATGGCGGCGTTACCGGAGGCAACAACTACGGGCCGCTCGTCCTGAGCGCCGTTAGCGGGTCGTCCGCTACGTTTGTAGTCCCCGCAGGTATTTACGATCCCTCGCTAGGCAACACGGTATTCACCATAGGCTACCGGACGTTTAACAACACGCTGGTGCAAAACAATCGAATCGTTAAAATGGCGCTGCGCCCACCGTTAGCTGCTGACCCATATCTGCTGACCAGCAACACCGCCGTCTGCGGCAACGCGGCCAACACCACAGTAACCTACACGCTGATTGACGACGATGTCGACGTCGGCACGTCCAAAACAATTTCGGGCGGCAACGCTGCCACCACCTTGGGCGGCACGGTTCAGTTCACTGTCAAGTTCTTCAACAACTCGCAGAACGTCCAAACCACCACCGTCGCACCTTTTGACGCGCACAACGGCATTTTCGCAATTGCTGATGCGCAGCCTGCCAACCTGACCTTCACCAGCTGGACATGCGCCGCCGGTGTCGGCTCGGCTTGCCCAGCAGCTAGCGGCGCGGGCTCAATTGCAGCGACTGCCCAAATCGCTGATGGCTCCACCTTGACTTACATCATCAATGCACAGCTGATTGCCAACCCAGGCGCGTGTCCTTTTACAGCGACCAATACCAGCACCATTTCTGCTGCGGGCGCTACTAGCCCGGGCAACGGCAACGACAACGCCGTGCTGGTTGAAGGCAGCAACAGCGTGGCAGCCAACACAGCCACAGCCGTGATCCAGGCGCTTTGTCCGACTGTTTTAAGCGTTGACAAAACAAACGCCACAAACTCGCTCGTGGCCGGTGCCACCACGTCGTACACCGTCACCTTTGCCAACACCGGGGTTTGGCCAGCAAACAATAGCCTAGTGTCAGACTCGGCATCATCTGGCCTTAGCTGCACGTCGGTGACGTGCGCTCAATTACTCGGCGGCGCTGCATGCCCAGCGGGTTTGACCTTTGGAGTGCCTACCGCAGCGGGCGCCACCTCGTTTTTCACCACGGGCACGTTGCTGCCTACATTCCCCGCTAATAGCTCCGTGACACTGGCTGTTAATTGCGGCGTCACTGCCACTGGGCAATAGCTGCATTCAACTAAACAAGCCTGACCGGCAGCTGCAGTTTTGACGCCAGTGGCACCGTAGGCCACGTTATTATTCCTTGATGCTCGCCAAGTTAATGCGTCTTTTTCTGTTGGGGTTGATTCGTGCCCTGACCGGCGCGCAAGCCCGCTGGCAGGGCTGTCCGCCCAAGGCCGAGCAGCGCATTTACTTTGCCAACCACCAAAGTCACGTAGATCTGGTGTTGATGTGGGCCGCGCTGCCCCAAGAGCTGCGCAGCATCACCCGGCCTATTGCGGCCAAGGATTACTGGACCAAAACGCCTTTCAAGCAGTGGATCACCACAGCTGTTTTTAACGCCATTTACGTAGACCGTGCCAAGGCAGGAGACCAGGATCCGCTTGAGCCGTTGATAGACGCACTTGGCAATGGCGACTCGATTATTTTGTTCCCCGAAGGCACACGCGGCAACCAGGAAGAGCCGCAAAAGTTCAAGTCGGGCTTGTACAACCTGGCGCAAAAGTTTCCGGACGTGGTGTTGGTCCCCGCGTGGATCAACAACGTGCAGCGCGTCATGCCCAAGGGGGAGGTGGTGCCAGTGCCAATTTTGTGTTCAGTAACCTTTGGCGCGCCGATTGCCCTGGGTTCGGGCGAGAGTCGGTCTGATTTTTTAACCCGTGCGCGTGATGCGGTTGTCGGGCTAAGGCAAAGTTGAGCTTGCCATCATGATCAACACTTTCATGCTCAGTTTGCAGCCATCGCAGCAGGTGGGTTTGCTGTTTGTGCTGCTGTTTGGACTGTTGACGGCGGTCAGCATTTACGCGGTGGTGATTACTCTGCGTGAGCGGCCTGACGGTGACCCACGCGCGCTGGCAATACGTGACTTTAACGGCGTGCTGCAAACATCGTGGGTCATGGCGACGGTGTTTTGGGTCGGCTGGGCGCTGGGGGAAACCGTGGCTACTGTGCTGTTTGGTTTTGTCGCTTTTTTTGCACTGCGCGAGTTCATCACACTGTCGCCCACCCGTCAAGGCGACCACCGCAGCTTGGTGCTGGCATTTTTTATTGTTTTACCGGTTCAATTCGCGCTGGTCATTACCCGGCACTTTGACTTGGTGACGGTGTTTATCCCGGTGTACGTGTTTTTAGCCATCCCGGTGGTGAGCGCGCTGGCCAATGACCCGGAGCGGTTTTTAGAACGCAACGCCAAGCTTCAGTGGGGCATCATGGTGTGCGTGTACGGCATCAGCCATGTGCCTGCTTTGCTGCTGCTGAAATTCCCAAACTACCAGGGCAAAAACGCGTTTTTGGTATTCTTTTTGGTGCTGGTGGTGCAAAGCTGCATGCTGGTGCAGCACCTGGTGGACAACCAACTCAAAAGTAAGCGCTCGGCGCTGGTCGCCCCAAAAATAAGTTCAACTTTTAACTGGACGGGCTGGTTGATAGCCGTCGTCGTTGCCAGTTTGATAGGCGGTTTGATGTCCGCACTGACACCGTTCAAACCCGCGCAAGCAGTGGCCATGGCGTTGATCGCCTGCGTTGCTGGCTCGCTGGGGCACCTGGTCATGAAGGCTTTGAAGCGCGACCGGGGTATCACCAACTGGGGCACTGAAGGCAAGTCCGTCACTGGGGCCAGCGGACTGCTGGACCGGGTCGATGCGCTGTGCTTTGCTGCGCCAGTGTTTTTTCACTCTGTCAGGTGGTATTTTGGGATATAAATCGGCCTGAACCCCAATCATTACCTGCGCTAGCAGCTCCTAAAACAATAGTAAACAAATCTATGCGTATTCTTGGTATTGACCCTGGCTTGCAAATCACCGGCTTTGGCGTAGTGGATGTGGACGGTCAAACCTTGACCTACGTGGCTAGCGGAACCATCAAAACTGCGCACCTGGAAAAAAAGGATTTACCGGGTCGCCTGAAGGTGCTGTTTGACGGCATACGGGAAGTGGTTGCGCGCTACCAACCCGATTGTTCATCGGTTGAGATAGTTTTTGTCAATGTGAATCCGCAGGCAACTTTGCTGCTGGGACAAGCCCGGGGCGCTTGCATCACAGCGCTGGTGTCGACTGGCTTGAGTGTGGCCGAGTACAGCGCACTACAGCTGAAAAAATCAATCGCCGGCTATGGCAAAGCGGGCAAGGCCGAGGTGCAGCAGATGGTGATGCGCTTGCTAAAACTACCGACGTTGCCAGGTAAAGACGCAGCGGATGCACTGGGCCTGGCGATTACCCATGCGCATGCTGGTAAAGCGAGGGCGATGCTAGCGGCAGCGCTAAAAAAGCGTTAAGTCAGCCTTTGAGCAATAAGCACTGCAAAAAAACCAAAGCCAGCCAATAGCGTCCACTTCAAGACGATCAATCCCCCATTTTTATAGCGTACCTTTCCCGTCGCGGCGTACAGCAAAAACAGCAGCGCCGAGGCAACGAGTAAAAACAAAACCAGCGAGCGAACAAACAACATGGCGGTGATGTTTGCAGTGGTTACCAGGCCGGGGCCAGCGTTGCAAAACCTTTGGGCGCGCGCTTTTCGTCTTCAAATGTGACCATTTCATACGCCTCGGGGTGCGCCAGCAACTCGCGTAGCAGCTTGTTGTTCAACGCGTGGCCTGAGCGAAACGCGCTGTAGGCCGCTAGCAGCGGCTTGCCTAACAAATGCAAGTCGCCCATGGCGTCCAAAATTTTATGCTTCACAAACTCGTCGTTGTAGCGCAGGCCATCGCTGTTCAAAACCTTGTAGTCGTCCATCACGATGGCGTTGTCCAGCCCGCCGCCGAGTGCCAGGCCGTTGGCGCGCATCATTTCGACTTCTTTAGTAAAGCCGAAGGTTCGGGCTCTGGCAATGTCGCGGCTGTATGAACCGGTGCTCATGTCAAACTCCACCCGCTGACCGGTTGAGTCCACCGCCGGGTGGTCAAAGTCAATTTCAAAGCTGAGTTTGTAGCCGTCATAGGGCGACAGGCGGGCCCATTTGGTGCCGGGGCCATTGCCCTCGCGCACCTCAATTGTTTTAAGCACGCGTACAAACCGCTTGGGCGCGTTTTGCAACTCAATGCCCGCTGATTGCAGTAAAAATACAAACGAGGATGCCGAGCCGTCCAGAATCGGCACTTCATCGGCGGTGATGTCGACATGCAGGTTGTCCAGCCCCAACCCGGCGCAGGCAGACATGAGATGCTCTACCGTAGACACCTTGGCATGCCCGTTGGAAATGGTCGAAGCCAAGCGCGTGTCTGTGACTGCCAAGGTTGAAGTCAAAATATCCACCGGCTGCGGCAAATCTACACGCCTAAAAACAATGCCGGTGTCTGGCGCAGCGGGCCGCAGCGTTAGCTCGACACGCTGGCCGCTGTGCAGGCCTACACCCACGGCTTTGGTCATTGATTTGAGGGTTCTTTGTGCGAGCATGGCGTATTTTAGGCGGCGGGAAGGGGGACACCAGCACGTAGGGACGCAACCTGCACAGACTGCCTACAATTAGGCATGACATCACTCAAATCCTCAGCCCACTCTGCAATCAACGCATCTTTGACATCATCCACTGTCAAACCCAACCAGATCTCGACATCCGGCCGGTTAGATATTGCGCAGCAGCTGCTCCTCAAACCGTTTGGCCTGACCGAAGCGCACTTGTCAAAGGCCCTGGCTGAGATCACGTCCAAAGGCGCGGATGATGCCGACCTGTACTTTCAGTACACCCGCAGCGAAGGCTGGAGTCTGGAAGAAGGCATTGTCAAAACCGGCTCGTTCAGCATTGACCAAGGCGTGGGCGTACGGGCCGTGAGTGGTGAGAAAACCGCGTTTGCTTATTCAGACGATATTTCTGAAGCGTCATTGATGGACGCGGCACGCACCGTGCGCAGCATTTCTGGCGCGGGCAAATCAGCCAAAATTAAGACCCCCAGCCGCAAAATTGCCAACAGCCGCTCCCTTTACGAAGGCCATGACCCCATCGCCACGCTGGGCAGCACGGCCAAGGTCAAACTGCTGGAAAAGGTTGAAAAGCTCGCCAAGGCCAAAGACCCGCGCATCGTACAAGTCATGGCAGGCTTGGCCAGTGAATACGACGTGGTGATGGTGGCGCGCGCCGACGGCACGCTGGCCGCTGATGTGCGGCCGCTGGTGCGCCTGAGCGTGACAGTGATTGCTGAACAAAAAGGCAGGCGTGAAACCGGCTCAGCAGGCGGCGGTGGTCGTTTTGGCTTGGCGTACTTTGACGATGCGCAAATTGGCCAGTATGTTGATGAAGCGGTAAAAGCCGCCCTTACCAACCTTGAAGCTCGCCCTGCACCAGCTGGTGAAATGACCGTCGTGCTCGGCTCAGGCTGGCCCGGTATCTTGTTGCATGAAGCCATTGGCCACGGGCTGGAAGGCGACTTCAACCGCAAGGGCTCAAGCGCTTTCGCAGGCAAAATTGGTCAGCGTGTAGCTGCCAAGGGCGTAACGGTGCTAGACGACGGCACCATTGCCGACCGCCGCGGCTCATTGAACGTCGACGACGAAGGCAACGCCAGCCAGCGCAATGTATTGATTGAAGACGGCATTTTGAAGGGCTACATCCAAGACTCTTTGAATGCGCGCTTGATGAACGTCAAACCCACCGGCAACGGCCGCCGCGAAAGCTACGCCCACACGCCGATGCCGCGCATGACCAACACCTACATGTTGGGCGGAAAGCTCCACCCAGAAGAAATTGTTGCCAGCATCAAAAAAGGCCTGTACGCCACCAACTTTGCAGGCGGCCAGGTCGACATCACTTCAGGCAAGTTTGTGTTTTCAGCCAGCGAAGCGTACTGGGTTGAAAACGGCAAAATCTTGTACCCGGTCAAAGGCGCAACCATCGTCGGCAGCGGCCCTGAATGCTTGAAAAAAGTCAGCATGATTGCCAACGACATGGCGCTGGACAGCGGCGTAGGCACCTGCGGCAAAGAAGGCCAAAGCGTGCCGGTCGGTGTGGGCCAGCCTACGCTGCGGATTGATGGCTTGACGGTGGGCGGTACGGCTTAAATCGCTGCTTTCCTATTTTTTCAAATTCCGTTAAATTCCGTTAAAGGGGGCGCTCGCGCAGCTCCCGCTTGAGCAACTTGCCATTGGCATTGCGCGGCAACGGTGTCGTCGAAAAACTGATGACATCTGGCACTTTGTAGTTCGCCAGCTCGCTGCGGCACAGGTCTTTGAGTTCTTGCGTCAGTGCTTCACTGACAGCAAAACCTGCGGCAAGGACTACAAATACCCGTACCCGCTCGCCCAGCACCGGGCATGCCATACCAACGGCGGCTGCCTCCATCACGCTGGGGTGAGCCACCAGACAGTTTTCCACTTCAACTGAAAACACCTTGTAGCCGCCCCGGTTGATCATGTCTTTTTTGCGGTCATGCACACGCAAAAAACCTTCGGCATCCAGCGTGCCAATATCGCCAGACTTCCAGTAGCTACCGCAAAAAGAGGCAGCGCTGGCTTCTCGGTTGTTCCAGTAGTACGGCACTACCATGGGCCCACCAATCCAGACCTCACCGCTTTGCCCAGCGGGTACTTCCCTGCCATCGTCGCCCATGATGCGAATGTCTGCGCAGGGCAAGGCGACGCCCACGCTATCAAGGCAATCAGAGCCGAGTGGCGTCAGCGTTGCGGGCGAGGTGGTTTCTGTCGCGCCATAGGCATTAAAAAGCTGCACCGTGGGGCACAGCCGCGCCAGCTGGGCGATGGTGCTGATGGGCATGGGTGCGCCGCCGAAACCGCCCAGTCGCCAGGCACTTAAATCAAACGATGCCAGTGTCGGCTCGCGCAGGCACAGCGCGTACATGGCGGGCACCATCAGCGTGTAGCTCATGCGCTCCTGGGCGGCAAGTTGCAGAAATACCGCTGCCTTGAACTCGCGCAGCACCAGCACGCAGCCCGCTACCAGGCCCATGGCGACCACAATAGCAATCAGCCCGGTCACGTGCGAGCCGGGCACAGCCAGCATGGCGCGCTCGCCCGCCTTGAGCCCTAATGCGGTTTGAAAGTGCAGCGCCGAGTGGCTTAAATTAAAGTGCGTGATGACCGCACCTTTTGGCTGGCCCGCGGTGCCCGATGTGTACAAAATGATCGCGGGTGAGTCTTCTTCTTGGCGGGGTTGGGGAGCTTGCCATTTTCCATCAAGGCTATCAAGGTCCTCGTCAGCAACCAACAACATCTCCCATGGTGTCGCGTTCCTCGCTTGGCAATCTTCCGATGTGCTGGCGCACACCACTTTGATAAGAGGCGTGCCATCAGCCAATTGATCAGGCAGCAACGTGTGCATGTCCGACTGTGTGATGACGGCCCTTGCGGTGCACTGATTCAATATAAATTTAATGCCTTTGGCCGAGTCACGTGTGCTCATCGGCACTGCCACTGCGCCCAGCAGTGCCATGCCATACAGTGCCAATACAAACTCTGCGCGGTTGCCCAGCAGCAGAGCTACTCTGTCGCCTGGCTTCAAGCCCAGGTGTTGCATTCCCCTGGCAACTTGCCGACTGGTGGTCTGAAGTTGCAGCCAGGTCCAGCGCTGCTGACCATCTACCAGGGCTTGCGCGTGCGGGTGTTGCCCGGCGGCGCTATGCAGCATCGCGGCCAGACCCGCGGGTCGCGATGTAAAGCAGCGCAGCACACGCGATTCAAAATGGGCTTCATGGCAAAGCGATTGGCCAGCAGCCAGTGGCCAGTCATAAATAGGCTTGTCCAGGTGCTGCATGCCAAATGTCCAGGCTCAAGCGTGATTGGCACCGCGCTCAATCACCACTTCGGCATCCAGCAGATGTCGGGAGTGGTTCAGGTCTGACTGGCTGATCAGCACCGACAGGCCGCTACCGCGCATGTTGCCCACTACTTCCGACAGCCGCTGTGACAAAGCAGGTGCAATGCCCTCAAACGGCTCATCGAGCAGTAACATGCGCGTGCCTACCGCCAGTGCCCGCGCCAGCGCCACCATTTTTTGCTGCCCGCCGGACAGTAGCAGCGCCTTGCGCCCGCGCATGTCAAGCAGTTCTGGCAGTACAGAATAGACCAGTGCCAGCCGTTCAGCCGCCGCCAAGCCAGGCGACACCCAAAGTGGCAGGCAGATGTTTTCTTCTACCGTCAGTTCGGGCACCAAGCCCCGGTCCTCGGGCATGTAGCCAACGCCCAAGGCCGCGCGCGCGTGGCTGGGCAGTGCCGCAAGATTCGTGTCGCCCAGCACCAAGCTGCCCTCGCGCAGCGGCAAATGGCCCATGATGCTGCGCATGACCGTGGTTTTACCGGCACCGTTGCGCCCCACCAGTCCAACCATGCTGCCCGGAGCAACTGTGACGGAAAAATGCCGCAGCACATCGACGTTTTGAATCGCGACTACTGCGCCCTTCAGTGTGATCATGTGGTGGCCCCGGCCATGCCGCGCACTGAGCCGGTCACGTAGCGCTGCACTTCAGCATCAGCCAGCACCGCTGCAGACGAGCCATCTGCAATCACGCGGCCACTGTAAAACGCAATCACGCGAGATGCATAACGCTCAACAATGTCCATGTCATGCTCGACGAACACCACCGTCACGGGCTTGCCTTGCGTGCCCCGGTCAATCGCCCGAATGACGGTGTCCATGGTGGTAAATTTTTCATCGGCACTGACGCCGCTGGTGGGCTCGTCCAGCATCAACAGCTTGGGTTGACCGGTCAGTGCCATCGCGATGTCGAGCAGTTTGCGTACGCCACCGGGCAGCTCGATGACCGATTTTTCAGCGTGCGCCAGCAAACCAAAACCGTCCAGCAGTCTGCGGCATTCATCTACAGCGCCCGCGCTGTGGCTGGAGCTGAAAAACGAGCGGCTGCCCCGGCTGCAGTGCAGCGAGGCCAGCATGTTGTCAAGCACGGTCATGTGGATGCACAACTGCGGGATTTGAAACGACCTCGCCACGCCGCGCCGTGTGATGTCGCGCGGTGCCAGCGGCGTGATGTTCTCTCCGTCCAGCACAATCTTGCCCGACGTAGGCTTGAGGTAGCCGGTGATCATGTTGACAAACGTTGTTTTGCCTGCGCCGTTGCTGCCAATCAGGCACAACCGCTCACCGGCTGCGATGTCAATCGATATGTCAGCCGCAGCGATCACTGCGCCAAAGCTGCGGTTCAGGCCCTGGGCCGACAAAAGGGGTGGTTGGTGTGCAGTCATGGCCTGGGGTTTCCCCCGGCACTGGCCTGGCGTTTTGGCAACAACCGGTACATCTGTGAGCCCAAGCCGTCAGGCAAAAATCGGATCACCAGCAGCAAGAAGATACCCAATGCCAACTGCCACGTGTTGGGAAAATAGGCGCTTGAAAACGAACGCACCAGCTCAAGCAGCAACGAGCTGACGAGCACCGCCGTCACGCTCTGGTAACCTGCCAAAATCGCAACAAACACGAACTCGCCGGATGTTGTCCAGTAGCTGAAATTGGGGTCAATATGGCCGAGCGCCAACACGCTCAAGGCACCGCCAACCCCACCCAGAATGGCGGCCAGCAGGTAGTTCCAGGTCACGATGTTAACAACCGACATGCCCAGGTATTCAACACGTAATTCGTTTTCACGCACCGCCAGGGACAGCAGCCCCCGGGTGGAGTCGCAATAAATACGCGCCAGCCCCGCCAGCAGGCAAGTGATGCCCGCCGTCACGCCCCACAGCAGCAGGGTCGAGTTCGCGCCCTCAGGCCGATAGCCCATCACGGTGGGGCGCGTGACGTTGAACCCATCTGAGCCGCCAAGTGTGCTGGTCTTCATCAAGATGCCATACAGCACCATCGACAGCGCCAGCGTGAGCATGGCAAAAAAGATACCCCGGTAACGTGCCAGGAGTGGTGCAAATGGCAGTGCTATTAAAAAAGAAGCCAATCCCCCAAGACTGCAGAGCGCCAAAACGTCGGTGACACCTGCGCGGTTAAACAGCAGCGCGGCCGTATAGCCCCCCACCGCAAACACCATGCCCTGGCCAAATGGCACCACACCGCTGCGCATCATCAACATAATGCCCAGTGACACCAGGCCATTGGCCATGGCGACGGTAGATAAAAATACTAACCATTTGGGCAGCACCAGCCCCAGGCCCAGCAGCAGCACAAACGCCAGCGCGCAAACCAGCAGCACGCGTCGTGCAGAAAAAACGGTCAAGGCAGCAACCCCCGGGCAAAGTTAGAAAGCAGCATGTTGGTTAAATCTTGCGCGCTTGAATACGCTGGAACAGCCCCTCAGGGCGAAACACCAAAATCACCGCCATCACCACATAGATGCTGAATAGCTCTGCTGGCGGCCAGATGTGCACCGCCGATGCACGTGCCATGCCAACCACCAGCGCGCCTATGGCCGCACCGCCAATGCTGCCGAGCCCGCCAATGATGACCACCGCAAACGACACAATGATCACGCCCACGCTCAGGCCCGGCTGGACTGAAATCATTGGTGCAGTCAAAGCGCCTCCCAGCGCCGCAAAAAACACGCCGCAGGCAAATGCCAACGTGTAAATTCGCGAGACATTCACGCCCATGCTGGCCGCAACCTCGGGGCTGTGAATAACAGCAGTGACGATTTTCCCCTGGCGCGTGCGGTTCAGCACCCACCAGGTCAGCAGCCCACAGGTGATGGCGACCCCTATCAGCACTAAGTCATAGCCTACGTACGATTGCCCCGCAATGTTCAGCGTGCCAAAGGCCTGGTAGGTGTCTGATGCGTAATACGGGTTCACGCCCCACAGTAGTTTGGTGATGTCCTCCAGCATCAAAAACAAGGCGTAAGTCACCAGTACCAGCAGCACCTCGTCGCGACCATAAAACATGCGCAAAATACCGCGCTCAGTCAGGGGTGCCAGCACCGCAGCCACGCCCGCTGCCGCAGCCACCAGCGCCACCAGGCTAAAGGCTGGTGACACATGTTTGGACAGCAGCCAGCTAACCAAACTGGCACCGGCATAGGCACCCACGGCATAAAAGCTGCCGTGCGCGATGTTTAAAATTTTCAGGACGCCAAACACCAGCGTCAGCCCCAACGCCACAATGAAAAGCCAAGACGCATAGGTCACGCCGTCAAAAAGTATCGTCAGCAGCAAATTCATCATCTACTGCACGCCGAAAATTCAAGCATGACCGATGCAGCGGCTTGCATCAGCATTTGGATCCTGGGAACCCGGCTTTGATCCATTCCTCGCTGTTCATCGTGGCGGGTGGGTTCACGCACTCAGCGCCAAAGCGTTGAATGTCGTCCAGCACCACCATTTTTTTGGCTGTGTCGTAGCGGGTTTTGCCAATGGCGGTGTCTTGCGTTGCTTGCTGACCATCACCCAGATTCATGCGAATCGTTCCGGCAGGAGACTCCCATTGGCTGCCTTTGAGGGCTGCGGCCAGTTGCTCTTGTGTTGGCTTTTTACCGCCGTTGGCAGCCATGGCTTTTTCCGTAGCAGCTTTTAACCCCAACAGCGCCTGCACCATGCGGTAAGGCGCTTGCACTGGGTACACGTTGTAAGCCTTTTCATACAGGCCAAACCACCAGTCATTGAGCGCTGATTTGGGCGACATCAAGCCGTACGCACCACGCGCGCCCAAAATCACGCCGTTCGGCATCTTGTCGCCCAAGCCCGGCAGTACGTGATCCGCGGCAGAAAAAACGCCGGTTTGTTTTTGAAAAACACCGCGCGCGCTAGCCTGCAAGATGAAGGCCTGCAAGTCGCCTCCCCACAGGCTGGAATGCAAGATATCTGCGGGTTTGGTCGACAGCGCAGAAATTTCGGTTCCGTACTGCCCGGCGCCAAATTTGGGCAGTAGATCGGCTTCAATTTTTGCGCCTTTGTAGAGCTGTTCCATCGTCAGTACAAAGTCTTTGCGCGAGTCTTGGCCCCAGGCGTAATCTTGGTTGATCATGTTAAAGCGCTCAACCTTGACGTTGCGTGCTTTCAGGTAGCGGCCCAGCGCCACGTTGTCCATGGTGGCATGCGAGGCGGTGCGAAACACGTATTTGTATTTGTTCTCTTCAAAAATTCGAGGTGTGCCGCAGTCGTACAAAATCAAAAACCGCTTCATCTCTTCAGCCACCGGCGCCACTGCCAGGCAGTCGCCCGAACCGACGTAGCCCACCACTGCGTCGACTTTTTCACGTTCATACAGGTTGCGCATTTCTTGCACCTGTTTGGTGGCGCCTCCGGCCTCATCGACGTAAACGGCTTCAATTTTCATGCCGCCAAAGCCTATCTTGTTGTACGGCGCGGGGGCTTGACCCTTGTTAAACGCGTCAACCAATATCTTTGCGCCATTGACTGCTGGTACGCCAAAGCTCTCAGCCGCTTGGCCAGACAAAAAACTCACGATACCGATTTTGAAAGTTTCCTGCGCCAGCGCAGGAAAAACCGATGCTGCAAAGGCAGCTGAGACCAAGACCCGATGCCAGCTTGGCGGCGTGCGGCGTGTGGTTTGTTTCGTTCCAATTTTCATGGTTGTCTCCTGTGGTTTGTCGAGCGAACTAATTAAAGACTGTTGCCAAGCAATAGGGTGTAGTTCCGTGCCAAGGCTGAAGCGCAAAAGTTAAATGACGGTGCGAAACATCATTAACAATTTATGAGTCTTGGGCATGGTGTCTATGGGTTCATGAGTTAAGGCGTCAGCAATTGTTTTTTGCACGTGAGCGGTGATGCAATGTCGCGTGCAAACGGTTTGGGTAGGTAGAAAAACGACTTTCTCTCAACACTACTATTGCACGCGAAGTCAAATAGACCCTCGGTACTTTCCCTAAAAGAGCTTGCTTGATTTTGGCGCACAGTAGTGTTGTCCTTCAGACCGGTAAGGCACTTTGATCCTTGCATTCACACCCTCTCACATAAAGGAACTTCGCTATGTTGACCTTCAAGAATTTGAACCACGCTGTTGCACTGTTGATTTTGGGCGCGAGTTGCACAGGCAGTGCACTGGCACAAAACGATTGGTGTAAATCCAAGTGGGGTCCTGCTGATGAAATTGGCGCCGCCAATTTACTGACGCCGCAACTTGCCGCTGAAGCTGCCAAGCTGGTCAAAACTGGTAAGACATATGCACTTGGTTTTGAAACCAATGCGCAAACCGCGGCGTATGCGCCCCGCACCTGGTCGGTGACGGTGCTCCAGCCTGGCCAGGCTGGTGGTGTCAGCCTGGGTGATACCAAGACGACTTACAACGATGACATCTACATGGGCTGGGTGGGCACTGGGTCCCAGATTGATGGCTTGGGTCACATCGGGATTGACAACGTTTACTACAACTGCAACAAAAACTCTGAATTTGTCAAAGCTGACGGGTTGAAAAAATTAGGTGTTGAGAAGATCCCTCCGTTTGTCACGCGCGGCATTGTGCTGGACATGACAGCTTATTACGGCGTACCCATGGTCAAAGAAGGCACGGCATTTAACCGCAAAGAGATTGAGGAGCAGGCCAAACGGCAAGGCATAGAAATTAAAAAAGGCGACGTCGTGCTGTTTCACACCGGTTGGCAAGAACTGGAAGGCAAAGACAACAAACGCTTTCTTGCGGGTGAACCTGGTTTGGGTAAAGACGGCGCGCTTTATCTGGTCTCCAAAGAAGTTGTGGCCATTGGCGCCGACCAGTGGGCGCTAGAGGCCATACCTTTTGAAAAAGGCGTTGGCGTGTTTGAGGTCCACCAAATCTTATTGGCTCGCAACGGCATTTATATTTTGGAGAACATGAACACCGGCCCTTTGGTTAAAGACAAAGCCTATGAATTTATGTTTGTGCTGGGCGCATCACGCATCACAGGTGGTGTGCAGGCGATCGTTAATCCGGTAGCTATTCGTTAAGTCCACCGGTCTCGGCATTTGTTTATGCTACATTTCTGGCTATGCACCAAGCATCGTTTTATTTTGGTTACTTCTGGGCTCTCTTGCGCTATGGCGGTAGAGAGAATTTTGCGTAACCCCTAAAAAGCTTCCAGAATTTTTAAAACCGCCGGACACCCGGCGGTTTTTTTTTGGCTATCTTTCAGTTTGATTTTTTTAAAGGAAACCCGTGATGCCCAATTCAGCCACCCCCACCTGGTATGCGCCCGTCGACAAAACCAGCCAAACCGACGACGAACGCATCAAGGACATCACTGTGTTACCACCGCCCGAGCATTTGATCCGCTTTTTCCCGATTCAGGGCACGCCGGTTGAATCGCTGATCACCAGCACCCGCAAAAACATCCACAACATCATTGCTGGCACTGACGACCGCCTGCTGGTGGTAATGGGCCCCTGCTCAATTCACGACCCGGCTGCAGCGATGGAATACGCACGCCGTCTGGTGGAGCAGCGCAAAAAGTACGCAGGCACGCTAGAAATCGTGATGCGCGTTTACTTTGAAAAGCCCCGCACCACGGTGGGCTGGAAGGGCCTGATCAACGACCCGTACCTGGACGAAACCTTCCGCATTGACGAAGGCTTGCGCATCGCCCGCCAGTTGCTGATTGACATCAACCGCCTGGGTTTGCCTGCGGGCAGCGAATTTTTAGACGTGATTTCGCCGCAATACATCGGCGACTTGATTGCCTGGGGCGCGATTGGCGCACGCACCACTGAAAGCCAGGTACATCGTGAACTTGCCTCGGGCTTGTCAGCACCAATTGGCTTTAAAAACGGTACCGACGGCAACATTCGCATCGCCACCGACGCGATACAAGCCGCAGCGCGTGGCCACCACTTTTTGTCAGTACACAAAAACGGCCAGGTCGCAGTGGTGCAAACCAACGGCAACCCCGATTGCCACGTGATTTTGCGCGGCGGCAAAGCGCCCAACTACGACGCTGCCAGCGTCACAGCAGCCTGCAAAGACCTGACGGCCGCCAAATTACCCGCCACGCTGATGGTCGACTGCAGCCACGCCAACAGCTCCAAGCAGCACGAAAAGCAGCTTGACGTAGCGCGCGACATTGCGAGCCAAGTCAGCAGTGGTTCAAAAAAAGTCTTCGGCCTGATGGTAGAAAGTCACCTGAACCCCGGCGCACAAAAGTTCACGCCTGGCAAAGACGACGCCAGCAAGCTGGAATACGGCAAAAGCATCACCGATGCTTGCTTGGCCTGGGGTGATTCGCTGGAGGTGTTGGAGGTGCTGTCGAAAGCGGTGGAGGCGCGGCGTGCTGTGTAGAAGCGAGGCATTACGGTCAAAGACGTAACGCTATTTATTTAGGAGCTGCTCGCGCCCGTATTGATGGCTCAAAAGACCTTTTGAATGCTGAAAACAGGTCTGATTTAAGCTTGGATCTGACTATTTCGGGTCCGGTCGTCACGGCAATCCCGCCGCATGGCGCCTAGGCGGGGTCCGCTCGCTTCACATTCAGTACAGTAGTGTCCACGCTGGGGTATTGGTCGTTCAAAGCTTTCAAGCCCTCAATCGCGCGGTTTCGCCACCCAGGCCCTCGGGCCATGAGG
>JAYWFR010000151.1:0-4551 GCA_043778695.1 Polaromonas sp.
GTCGATCTTGACGTTGTAGCCCGCCAGATTGCGCACGCCCAGCTTGCTCATCAGCTTGTAACGTTTTTCCATCTCGGCCACGCACCAGTTCAGGCCGTGCGCGGCTTGGCGCATGTCGGTGACGACGGGGCAGAGCAGGTGCGGAATGCCTTCATAGACACTCATCTCCAGCATCTTCGGGTCAATCAGCAAGAGGCGCACGTCGCGTGCATCGGCTTTGTACAGCAGGCTCAAAATCATGGCGTTGATGCCGACCGATTTTCCCGAACCCGTCGTGCCCGCCACCAGGCAGTGCGGCATCTTGGCCAGGTCAGCGACGACGGCGTGACCCGCAATGTCTTTGCCCAAGCCCATGGTGAGCAAACTTTTCGCCTCGTTATAAACCTGAGAACCCAGAATCTCACTAAGACGGATGGACTGGCGTTTGGCGTTCGGCAACTCTAGCGCCATATAGTTTTTGCCGGGAATGGTCTCGATGACGCGGATCGACACCAGGCTGAGCGCGCGCGCCAGGTCTTTGGCCAAGCCAACGACTTGCGAGCCTTTCACGCCGGTGGCAGGTTCAATCTCATAGCGGGTAATCACTGGGCCGGGCGCTGCGGCCACCACGCGCACGTCAACCCCGAAATCTTTGAGTTTTTTCTCAATCAGCCGCGATGTCATCTCCAGCGTTTCAGGGGCGACACCTTCTTGCTTGGACGGCGCGCCGTCGAGCAAATCGACCTGCGGCAACTTGGAGTCCGGCATGTCCTTAAACAGCGGTTTTTGCCGTTCTTTGACGACACGCGCACTCTGCGGAATATCAACAAAGGTCGGCTCAATCAGCACGGGAATCGGGTGATGCTCTTCAATCTCGATGCGCTCGTCGATCAAAATGTCTTCGCGCTCCTTGGCGGCTTTTTTACCGACCGCCAGGTCCTCGGCGATCTCGCGCTTTTCGCGGCGTGATTCAACCAGGTTGCTGATCCACTCGCCCAAGCGCTGCGCGGTGTGCGCCCATGAAAAACCAAACACAACGGACGCTGCCAGCACGCCTAAAACAATCAACACCAAGCCAGAACCGGCAAAGCCTAACCATTTGACGCTCAAGTTGCCAACCAAATAGCCAAGGGCACCGCCTGCGTTGTCAGGCAAGCGGCCTTCAAACCGGTAAAGGCGTGTCCACTCAAGCCCCGTGCTGGCCACCAACAACAACCCTACACATAGCCAAAATTTGATGCGCCCCGCAAGGGCAACTTGCGCCGTGTTGCTCTCGCCGCGCAGCCAGCCCGCCAGCGACGCCAGCCAGCCTGTCAAACCGGCCATCAACAACCACCAGACAGAAAAACCGAATAAAAAATAACTGGCATCGGCTAGATAAGCACCGAGCTTGCCGCCCCAGTTAAGGGTGCTTGATGGGACGCCGCCAGACGTCGACCAAGCCGCATCTTGCGCCGAATAACCTAACAAGGACAGAAGCCAAAAAATCAGCCCCAGCAGACCCAGCAGAAGGCCAACCTCGTGTGCGAAACGTTTGACGCCAGCCTGCGCGGGGCTTACCGGGGAATTTTGCGTTTTCAGGGTGTCAAGTGAGTAAGTCATAGGCGAGGCCGTAGCTTACCGCATGTGATTGCCCCTAAGCACGATCAGCCAGTGCTGCCTAAAAGGCTACCCGGCCCCATTCAAGCGGTCTTTGACGACCATCGAGCCATCGCTGCGAGTTTCAATAAAGCCGCGCTCTTCTAAGTCTTTCATGACCCGGCTGACCATCTCACGCGAGGCGCCCACCATCTTGGCCAAGTCCTGACGCGAGACTTTGTCGCGAATAATCGCATTGCCCTCAGCGTCGACCACAGCGAATTCGAGCAGCGCTCTGGCCACCCGGCCGTACACATCCATCAGCGCGAGTGATTCAATTTTGCGGTCGGCATGGCGCAGGCGCTGCACTAACCCTTTCATCACGGCGTAGGCCATGGATGAATTTTCAGGCAGGCAACGGGCAAACTCAAGCCGCCCCAGCACCAGGACATCGGTTTGCACCTCAGCACGCACCGTGGCCGAATGGGGTTCGTTGTCAATCAAGCTCATCTCACCGATGTAATCGCCGGGCTGCATGGTCGCCAAAATCACTTCGCGGCCACGCATGTCTGTCGTTACCACGCGGGCACGGCCCGTCAAAATAATTGCCAGCGAATTAGATTTTTTACCTTGCTCAACAATCGATTCGCCGCGCTTAAAGCGTGATTTGATGACTGCTTGAGCCACTGACTCGGCTTGGCTGGCCGTCAGCATCGCAAACAGCGGGACCCTGCGAATAAGTTCAAGGTTTGACACCATCGTTGACATATTTTTTCCTTTAGCCCCATTGCTACAGATGCAAAACGCAAGTCCCTACAATCTCAGGCAACGTCAAATTTTTACGGTTAAATTTTTAGATATCTTGATAACTGCCGCTTCCCACGACGTTTAACTGTAACTGACTTCTTACTGCTCTCCCATCAGGTATTTACGCATGAAACATTCGAAAGTTTTGATTTTGGGCTCCGGCCCGGCAGGTTACTCCGCTGCGGTCTACGCGGCCAGAGCTAACCTCAACCCTTGTCTCATCACTGGCATCGCCCAAGGCGGCCAGCTAATGACGACCACTGATGTGGACAACTGGCCTGCAGACGCGCAAGGCGTTCAAGGGCCAGAGTTAATGCAGCGGTTTTTAGAGCATGCCGAGCGTTTTAAAACTGAAATTATTTTTGACCACATCCACACGGTTGATTTTTCAAAACGCCCCTTTACCCTGACTGGCGACAGCGGCGTGTACACCTGCGATTCATTGATCATCTGCACCGGTGCATCCGCCAAATACCTGGGCCTACCCAGTGAGACCGCCTTCATGGGCCGGGGCGTGTCGGGTTGCGCAACGTGCGACGGCTTCTTTTACCGCGAGCAAGACGTGTGTGTGGTCGGCGGCGGCAATACAGCGGTTGAAGAAGCGCTGTATTTGTCCAACATTGCCAACAAGGTGTACCTGGTGCACCGGCGCGACAAGTTCAAGGCCGAAGCGATTTTGGTCGACAAGCTGCATGAGAAGGTAGCCGCCGGCAAAATCGTGCTCAAAACCTTCAACACACTGGACGAAGTGCTGGGAGATGCGGGCGGCGTCACAGGCGTGCGTTTAAAAAGCACAACCGATGAATCCACCGAGGACATTGTGCTGAAAGGCTGTTTCATCGCCATTGGTCATCAGCCCAACACCGATATATTTACTGACCAGCTGGACATGAAAGGCGGATACATCATCACCAAAACCGGGCTTGATGGATTTGCCACCATGACCAGCGTGCCAGGCGTGTTCGCGGCGGGCGACGTGCAAGACCACGTTTATCGCCAAGCGATTACCAGCGCTGGCACGGGATGCATGGCGGCACTCGATGCGCAGCGCTTTCTGGAGCAGAACGGCTAAGTAGGCGCCGCTAAGCGCCGCTGCGAGTGAATACGCTTAGATTTAAAGCTATAATCAAAAGCTTCGCTGAGATCTGGCAAACATGCCCCTCTTTCACATTTAATTTTAATTTTTAACGGAGCTGCTCATGGCACGCGTCTGTCAGGTAACGGGCAAAGGCCCAATGGTCGGAAACAACGTTTCCCATGCCAACAACAAAACCAAGCGTCGATTTATGCCTAATCTGCAATACCGCCGGTTTTGGGTAGAGACTGAAAACCGTTGGGTGCGCTTGCGTATCACCAGCGCTGGTCTGCGTTTGATTGACAAAAAAGGCATCGACGCGATCCTGGTGGATCTTCGTGCCCGTGGCGAAGTAAATTAATTTTTCTGTGGGACTGACCGTTTACTCGAAACGATAAGCTTTGTCCCCAACTGTTTAGGAAATATCATGGCTAAAGGCGCACGCGAAAAAATCAAGCTGGAATCAACCGCCGGCACCGGTCACTTCTACACGACCACCAAAAACAAGAAGACCACGCCCGACAAAATGCTGATCATGAAATTTGATCCAAAAGCACGTAAGCATGTGGAATACAAGGAAATCAAGCTGAAGTAATTCGGCCTGTTTTCGCAGCCATCGGCTGTCCTCCCAAGAAACCCCGCTGCGCTCCAGCGGGTTTTTTGTTGCAGCGCTCAAACTCAGGCGCAACGCACGACAAGGCACAATACTGTTAGATTAACGCTCTTTCGCCTGCGCAAACCCATTTCCTTCTCGTCAGCGCAAGCGGCGGTAAAAGCTCTGGATGAAAGATTTGCGACCGGTTGAGCGCAAGCGTTCGATCATGGCTCGTATAGGGTGAATTTCGTCTTTTCACCATTCTCGGATTGGTGCGGCCCCGGCTGCTGACGCATAGCAAGGCAGCGGCTTGTGCCAACACCTGCGCAAACCAGCGCTTATGCAATCGCGGGCGCACTGGGGGCAATTGACCGGCTGTTTTTTCGGGTCGGCGCCAAGGTGCGACAGCAAAACTCAAAAGCGCCGGCCCGAAAAAATTGTCCGTGTCCAATGTCAAGTTAGCAGTTCCTCTACGCACGCCGACTCTCGTGAATGTAGCCTAGCAATTCTTCTCCGG
>JAYWFR010000152.1:0-10689 GCA_043778695.1 Polaromonas sp.
GCACGACGCGCCAACCAGCATGGCCTTCGGCTTGAAGCGCTCAAACGCTTCGCGTGCAGCGGTTTTAAACAGTTCTGCCGTGTCGCCACCCAGGTCGCGCGCCTGAAAGGTGGTGTAAGTCACCGGCGGGCGCTTGGGCAGGCGCTCAATCATGGTGAACAGCAGGTCGGCATAGGTGTCGCCCTGCGGCGCGTGCAGCACGTAGTGCACGTCTTTCATGGCGGTGGCAACGCGCATGGCGCCCACATGGGGTGGGCCTTCGTATGTCCAGAGGGTTAACTGCATAGGTCTACTCAGGCTGCCAATTTCAGGCGGCGTACCAGGGGGCGGCTGAACAGCTCGGCCAAGTCCGCGGCTTGGTCGTAGCCTTGAATCGGGGTGAACACCAGCTCAATCGCCCATTTGGTCGTCAAGCCTTCTGATTCAAGCGGATTCGCTAAACCAAGGCCGCAGACGACGATGTCAGGCTGGGCAGCTCGGCAACGGTCAAGCTGGTTTTCAACATGCTGGCCTTCAGACAAGAAAGTGCCCTCGGGCAGCAAGGCCAGCTCTTCAGCCAGGTGCTGGCGGTGCAGGTAAGGCGTGCCGACTTCGACCAATTGCATCCCCAGTTCACGCGACAAAAAGCGGGCCAACGGGATTTCAAGCTGCGAGTCTGGAAAGAAAAAGATGCGTTTGCCAGCGAGTTGGGTACGCTGACGTGCTACAGCTGCTGAAGCACGCTGGCGAGCCGATTCAGTCACCTTATCAAAATGCTGCTTTGCTACATTAAACAGAGCTGCTGCCGCCCACAACCATTGGCTTGTACCCTCAACGCCTAGTGGGAAGGGGGCTGCAATGCGCTGTGCACCGCGTGCTTCCAGAGCTTTTGCGGTGTCGGCTAAAAAGGGTTGCGCCAACAAGAATCGGGTGTTTGGGCCGACCACTGGCAAATCGTTGGCGCGGCGCGGCGGAAAGAAACTGACGGCGGCCATGCCCAGTTGCTTGAACAGACGGGCAAATTGATCTTCCACCACATCGGCCAGCGCGCCAACGACCAATAAATCTACGGGAGCGTCGACGTGAGCGGTCGGTAAAACCGGCACCATGCTGGCCAGGCAGGCGTCTTCGCCTTGGGTAAATGTGGTTTCGATCCCACTTCCTGAGTAATTCAGTACGCGAACTTTCGGTGAAAAAGTAGCCGATAAACGCGATGCGGCACGTGACAAATCAAGCTTGATGACTTCAGACGGGCAAGAGCCGACCAAAAATAGTAATTTAATTTCGGGGCGACGCGCTAGCAAGCGTGACACAACTCGGTCCAGTTCGGTATTGGCATCAGCCAAACCGGCCAAGTCGCGTTCATCAATGATGGCTGTGGCAAAACGCGGTTCGGCAAAAATCATCACGCCAGCGGCGGACTGAATCAGATGTGCGCAGGTTCGTGAGCCCACCACCAAAAAGAACGCATCTTGAATTTTGCGGTGCAGCCAGATGATGCCAGTTAAGCCGCAAAACACTTCGCGCTGGCCGCGCTCTTTGAGCACTGGTGCGTCCGCGCAGCCAATGGCTGATGCACTGCGGATTGGGATCACTGCATTCATGCCGCTGCGGCTCCCGTGATGTGTATTGACGCCTGCTGGCGGGCATGATCGAGCCGAGCCGTTCGCAGTTTCCATATAAATTGTCCCGCGTTCACCACATAAGCGGCGTACGCTGCCAGTGCCAAATACATCAGCTGTTGGGTGGTCAAAGCGTGCGTCGCGAGTGCTACCAAATAGCCGGCGTGTAGCGCCAGCACAAGCATGCTGAAAACGTCTTCCCAATAAAATGCGGGGGCAAACAAGTAGCAGTCAAACACCACTTTTTCCCAAATACAGCCAGTGATCATGATGGCGTACAACGTGATGGTTTTAATGACGATGGACGCAAGGGCGATGTTCTGGCCTTCGCCAGTGGCTAAATAGCGCAGCACTAGCACCAGACTGACCAGGAAAACCAAGAACTGAATCGGCGCGAGTACGCCTTGCACCAGCGTCCACACCGACTGGTCACGTTTAACGCGCTGCTCAGGCGTGTAAAGCGCGCGCGATGGCTCTTTATGTTCGTGATGTGTTTCTTTGATCTGCGCCATTCCGTCAATTTACCCCGACCTGTTGAAAGTGTCAACTTAAATTGACGTAAATTTAAATTGACAGTGTTTGTGAAAATATAAATGTGCTGATTCGGTAGAAACTTTATTGACGAAAATAGCTTTCGCCTGTACAAGCTATAAATCTTTTACGAGGCTGCCTTAGTGGACTACTCGTGGCGCTGTTTTTTTAGGTGATGCAGTGGCTATAAAAAACCGGCAACGCAACTACGCACTGACTTACTCAGTGCTTTGATGCGCCTTATTTTTTGAGTGAGGCGCGAGGTGACACAATGAATTTACAGACAAAAATCAGTGCTGCTGACGCACAAAATTCGCGAAGTTTTGATTCACCAGGCGATGGCCGTGACTATGCTGAGGACAGTCAGGCCATCGCGCGTTTGGCCACCGACGCCAACCGTGAAGCGGTCGAGCTGAGGTTGGCCCTATTGTCTAGGGCGATCGAAGCCGAAATCATTCCTCGCCTGATGTTGGCGCACCCCACTGCAGACGACTGTTTGCCGGCAACGCCGCCGGGAGCTGCGCAGGTCAGTCAGGATGACGTGCGTGCCTTCGCCCAGCTGGTGTTAGAGCCTGATGAAAACGTAGCCCATGCATGCATTGATGCCATGCGCACCAGCGGGATATCTGTTGAAACAATTTATACCGACTTGCTGGCACCCGTGGCTAGGTATCTGGGCGAGCTATGGGAAGATGATCTGTGCGACTTCACGCAGGTCACGGTGGGGTTGGGGCGTTTACAGCAGGTGCTTCGGGAACTCAGCCCTGCATTTGGCCAGTCCAATGCCAGCACCAGTGGTAACCGGGTTCTGTTGTTACCCGGCCCGGGCGAGCAGCACACCTTTGGCCTCGTCATGGTGGCGGAGTTTTTCAGGCGCGCAGGCTGGGACGTAGGCGGTGGCCCATGGGAGGCTGGTGCTGATCCGGTCGTCATGGTCAAGCGCGAATGGTTTGACGTCGTCGGTTTTTCATTAGGCAATGTTGAGCAACTTGACGACTTGGCCGCATGCATTAAAAACGTGCGTGCCGCAGCCTTGAACAAATCAATCTGCGTTATCGTGGGTGGGCCTCTTTTCCTGGCCAACCCAGAGTACGTTGCCTACGTGAATGCAGATGCTGCCTCCACCGATGGTGCGCATGCTCCCCAGTTGGCTGCAAGCTTGGTGTCTGCGGTAAGTCAGGCTTCCAGCCTAGTTGCCAACGCAGTTGCTTGATACGGTGTGAGCCTTGCACCGCAGCCAGCTGTTCTCATGTATGTTGTACCTCTCCAAGTTAACCGTATCTCCAGGCTAATGTGAAGTCACAGCTGCAGGCAACCAACGAAAATACCATCGGGCAATTTGACAGCCCTGAGTTGTTCCTCGCAGGGTTAGATGCGCAAACTGCCGCGTCTTTGATCTCTGCTGCCGCCGACGTTGCGCTCGTTCTTGATGAGCATGGCGTCATTCAGGACATGGCCTTTGGCAGCGACGAGTTAAGACACGGCCACCATGATTGGCTGGGCAAGCCCTGGCTGCAGACCGTCACGATTGAAAGCCGACCCAAAGTAGAAGAAATGCTGGGCGAGGCGGCCAGCAGCGGTAGCGCGAAGTGGCGGCATATCAACCACCCATCTGCTGACAGTGCTGACCTGGCTCTGCTCTACACGGTCGTGCCGCTTAGTCGCGACGCAGGCCCGCACCGTGCCGTTGCTTTTGGCCGCGACTTACGCTCCCAGGTTGCCTTGCAGCAGCGGCTGGTCAGCGCCCAGTTGTCGATGGAGCGCGATTATTGGCGACTTCGCCATGTTGAAACCCGCTACCGTTTGCTGTTCCAGGTCGCCGCTGAGGCGGTTCTGATATTGGACGCCACCACTGAAAAGCTGGAAGAGGCCAACCCGTCAGCTTATAAATTGCTAGGGGACAAAGCGCGGGTTGCCAGCTGGACGCTGGTGCAAGGGCTTGAGGCCTTAAGCGTGCCAGCGGTGCAACAAATGTACGCTGCGCTCAGGCTGCGCGGGCGAGCCGACCCTATCACGGTTTGTTTTACAGGTTCAGCAGACGTTTACACGCTTTCCGGATCGCTTTTCAGACAAGAAAACTCAACCCATTTCCTGATTCGAATCATCCCATTAAAAGCCACCGAGGCATCGCTTGAGAGCAGCCTGACGCAAATGCTGCTGCGGGTTGTTGACAATGCGCCAGACGCTTTTGTGGTGACTGATCTTGACGGCAGGGTGTTGACCGTGAACCGGGCATTTCTGGAACTCACACAACTGGCCAGTGACGCACTGGTCAAAGGCGAGCCTTTACAAAAGTGGCTGGGGCGCAGTGGCGTTGACATGAATGTGCTGATCACCAACCTGCGCCAACGCGGCACGGTGCGCTTGTTTGCAACCACTTTGCAGGGAGAATACGGTTCTAGTGCAGATGTCGAAATTTCAGCCGTCAGCGTGACGACGGGCGACCAGCCCTGTTTGGGGTTTACCATTCGCGACGTTGGCAGGCGTTTGGGTGTCGAGCCCATGACCAGCAAAGACCTGCCGCGCTCAGCGGGCCAAATGACTGAACTGGTAGGCCGCGTTCCGCTGCGCGACATCGTGCGCGAAACCACTGATTTGATCGAAGAGCTGTGCATCGAAGCAGCGCTAGAACTAACCGGTGACAACCGCGCTGCCGCAGCAGAAATGTTGGGTTTGTCGCGCCAAAGTCTTTACGTCAAGCTCAAGCGGTTTGGCGTCAGCGATGCGCTGGTTGAAAACTGACCGATTCAAAAATCGGTTTATTCGCTATGCTTTCAATAGCTGCTAGCGCATATAACATAACGCTTGTCAGCCGAATGCACACCCAACAAAGGCTTTTTTAGAAAACTCAGGCGCTGCTTGCGCTTTGATTTAGTATGTCCAATTGCTGGCGATTGATGCCCAGCATGGTGGCGGCCTTGTTCAAGTCAGCGCCTGCCCGCTCCATCGCCAAGCGGATAAAGTTGCGCTGCAAAATTTCTGACGCGCGGCGCATCAGTTCTGGCAGGGCCGCACTGCCGACTTGGTCGCACAGCACCTTGACCGCTGCCTGCATAGGTTCCACCGTCACAGCTAGCGCCCCTTCAGACGTAGGCACCAGCCGAATGCTAAAGCCAATGCAGGGCGGGTCGATTTCGCTGAGCAACGTTGCTGCCACCTCGACTGGCTTGATGATGGCGTCAAGCGTTAATACCTGGGAGGGAACGTAGCCGGTCATGCCCTCGTGCTCAACCCGTGCCAACAGCTCGGCAAAAGGTTTGTTAGGTAGATTGAGCCAGTCCGACAAGGGCCGGCCTCGTACCGACGCCTCAGTGCTTGCTTGCACCAGCTTAAGAAAAGCCGGGTTGGCCACCAGTACGGCACCGTCCACATCGGTCACTGCCACGCCGTCGCTGGCGCTGTCAACCAGCCGTGCCAGCGTGGCCCCCAGGTTGGCAGACGATCCAAGCTGCTCGGTGGTTCTGATTCTGACCAACAACTGCTGGGATTCCAACACGCGAAACGGTGTTGCCGTGACACTTGTGTTGCTGGCGCGGCCCAACAATTGAGCCCGTGTTTCGGTCGACTGCCCGCTGGTTAGTGCACTGGCCAGCATTTCATTGACAATGCCGCGCGACTGCCGCTCAAAGCCAAAGCTTGCGTTTTGTCCCACTACTTGACTCAATGACAAGTCAAACAATTCGGATGCGCTTTGGTTGGCTTCAATGATGTTTAGCGTACTGCCGTCCACCACAATCACCGCGTCAGTGGCCACTTGAAACAGCAGTCGGTAGCGTGCTTCGGCCTGGCGTGCGTGGGCGTAATTGCGCTCCATTTCGCGCTGCGCACCGATGAATTTTTGCTGCAACGCGGCGCTGATGCCCAAGTCACGGCCAACCGCCAAAATCGGCCCTCGGACTCCCAAGCGCATCGCGGTGTAAGCCACCGGCACGGTAGTACCACCGCTGGCTGGATGATTGACTTCACGCTTTCGGGTGGCGCAGGTGGGCGACGCCTCGGCCATCAAGCGCTCGACCTTGGGCCTGGATTCACGGGTAACGGTTTCTGTCCAGTGGTGGCCAACCCAGGTGTGGGCGTCGGTTGCCAGCGGGGTTGAAGCCCTTTGATCCACCCTTTGGACCACGCCGCGGTCATCAATGACCAAGGCAATGTCCCCGCCGAGTGAAATCATCGTGCGGGCAAGCTCAGGCGCCCATTCAGACAGTGACTCTGAAAAAGAAGTAGCGGTAGTCGCCGTATCGGCCTTCGTCGCGTTCATTGCTTCGGTCATGACATCACCTTCGTCCCAAGTTTGGCTGCAACATCAAAATGGACGGCAGCCCTGCCAAAAAAGCGTCTCCCAACTCATTTGGCTTCTCAACAGACTCTGTGACTGTTTCGCATCAATGAAGTGTAGGTGTAAATATAAGTTGACACAAGCCGGTGTCAATTAAATAATACACTCAACTTTTACGCACATGCCTGTTTCAGCCCCTCGCCCCTCTTTTTCTACAGTTACTGAGCTGTTCAAACCTATTACCTGGTTCCCGCCAATGTGGGCGTTTGCCTGCGGTGTGGTGGCATCGGGCGTGGCGATGCAGGGCAAATGGTCGCTGGCCCTCGCCGGCGTGGCACTGGCCGGACCTTTTGTCTGCGCCACCAGTCAAGCAGTCAACGACTGGTATGACCGTCATGTCGATGCCATCAATGAGCCGCAACGGCCGATTCCGTCAGGCCGCATGCCCGGTCAATGGGGGTTTTACATCGCCGTGCTGTGGACGCTTATTTCCATGCTGGTGGCTACGGTATTAGGGTTTTGGGGCTTTTGTGCTGCGGCGCTAGGCCTGTTGCTAGCCTGGGCTTACAGCGCGCCGCCGATTCGCCTGAAAGAAAACGGCTGGTGGGGCAATGCTGCATGTGGCCTCAGCTACGAGGGCATTGCCTGGGTAACTGGCGCAGCTGTGATGGCTGGCGGCGTAGTGCCTGACAGCCGCTCACTGTTGCTGGCCCTGCTGTACAGCGTGGGCACCCACGGCATCATGACGTTGAATGATTTCAAAGCCATTGAAGGCGACCGCCAAATGGGCGTGCGCTCACTGCCCGTGCAGTTGGGGGTCAACAAGGCGGCGCAGGTGGCCTGTTGGGTCATGGTGGTGCCGCAGTTGGCTGTCATCGCGCTGCTGTTGGCGTGGGGCGCGCCGGTTCACGCCATGGCTGTGGCGGCTTTGCTGTTTGCACAGCTCGGCCTGATGCGACATTTTTTAGCCAGCGCCAGCCAACGTGCGCTTTGGTACAGCGGCTTTGGTGTGCCGTTTTTTGTGGCCGGGATGATGCTCAGCGCGTTTGCACTTCGTGGCCTGATTCAGGCGGCTTGATTCAGGCTTGATCTTGACTAATTTTGGCAAGTTACGGGTAATTTAAAAGGTGATCGATATGACCAACACAGACATGACTACCGAGACTTTTGATGTGGTGGTTGTTGGCGGTGGCCCTGCTGGGGCAACTGCTGCACACACCCTGGCGCGCCAAGGCCGTTCGGTGCTGCTGCTGGACCGCGCCGGCCGCGTCAAGCCTTGCGGCGGTGCGATTCCGCCCCGGCTCATCAAGGACTACGCCATACCCGACAAATTGCTGGTGGCCAAAGCAACGTCGGCGCGCATGATCTCGCCGAGCAACAACAAGGTTGATATTCCGATTGACAACGGTTTTGTCGGCATGGTTGACCGCGAGCAATTTGACGAGTGGTTGCGCGAGCGCGCAGCGGGCAGTGGCGCAGTGCGACGCATCGGCACCTTTGACCGCATAGAGCGTGATGCCGACGGCGTGGCCGTGGTGCATTTCCAGGGCCGCCACAATGCGCAGAAATCTGGCAGCTTTCCGGCTCGCGTGCGGGCACGCTGCATCATTGGCGCTGACGGCGCACGCTCTGAAGTGGCACGCCAAACCGTGCCCGGCGCAGAGCACCCGAAATGCGTTTTTGCATACCACGAGATCGTGCGCGCCCCGGCTGTAAAACCTGATGGCTACAACGACGCGCGTTGCGACGTGTTCTACCAAGGCAAGCTATCGCCTGATTTTTATGGCTGGGTATTCCCGCATGGCGATACGTTAAGCATTGGCACGGGCAGCGCAGACAAGGGCTTTTCACTGCGCAGTGCAGTCGGCCAGTTACGGCAAATTGCTGGGCTAGAGAACGCCGAAGTGCTGCGCCGGGAAGGCGCACCGTTGCCGATGAAGCCGCTCAAGCGCTGGGACAACGGCCGCGACGTAGTGCTGGCTGGCGACGCAGCGGGCGTGGTGGCTCCGGCGTCAGGCGAGGGCATTTACTACGCCATGTTCGGCGGGCAGTTGGCGGCTCAGTCGGTGCACGAGCTGCTGCAAACTGGGGACGTGAGTTGCCTGAAGCTGGCACGCAAGCGCTTCATGAAAGAGCACGGCCTGGTGTTTAGCGTGCTCGGCATCATGCAGTGGTTTTGGTACGGCAGCGAAAAGCGGCGCGAGCGTTTCGTCAAAATGTGCGAAGACCGCGACGTGCAACAGTTAACGTTTGAGTCCTACATGAATAAAAAACTGGTGCGCAAAAAACCCATGGCTCATGTGCGTATTTTCTTCAAAGACGTGGGGCACTTGCTCGGCATGGCCAAGGTATGACGGGCTGTGCGTGACTGCCGCACTGCTGACATGGCTGGAGCAGTGGGTTATGAACGGCGGGCTGATTGACGTCATCATCGCCATCACGCTGGTAGAAGTAGCGGCTTTACTGCTTTACCACCACCAAACAAAACGCGGCTTGTCACCGCGTGATTACTTGCTCAATGTCATGTCTGGCATGTGCCTGATGCTGGCACTGCGCTGCTCCCTAATCGGCAGCAGCTGGTACTTTGTTGCCGCGTTTTTAAGCGGGGCGGGCCTTGCTCACACTGCTGACATCGCTATGCGGCTACAGCAACGTGCGCAAAACAATTAGCTGCTTAAATTAAGCTGCTGCTTTCTTGACGTAGGCGCTGCACCAGCCCTTGGCGGCAACTTGCTTGCCAGCAAACAGCGGGCAGGCGCCAGCGGCTTCCTTTGGCTTACCAGCGTACAACTGGCAGTTGCTGCACATTTGCTCGTTGGCGTGTTTTGGATACTTCTTGGCGTCAACCTTGGTGGTGTCAGCAGCGTAGCCTAAGCCAGCGGCTGCGGCGTCTTTTTCGTTGACCATGGCCGGGGCTTGCGCCATGGCACTGGTAGCAGCCAGCGCGGATGCGCCTGCGGCAGCTTGCATAAAAAATACGCGGCGGGTGGTGTTGTTCATGATGAAATCTGATTGATTAAAACCAAGATTTTGCCACAAAAATGACCGAGCTGTCTATTTGGTTACTCAATGGTATTGATTCGCATTGCGGGTGCAAAACACGGCATATTTCCGTGAACACTGACCGCGCCAACACATAGGCTCTCAAGTCAACCTCTAGCGGTTTTTGCGCGCCTCATAGCGCCTCATCAACGGGGTCACTGAAATGCCGTGCGCCACAACCGATGCGACGATAACCGCCAGCGTGATTGACAGCAATTGCTGAGCCAACGGCACTGCAATGCCATGGTTGACGGCAAACAATAAATAGTACAGCGAGCCGATACCCCGAATGCCGAACCAGGCCATCAGCCGACGCTGCGCTGGTTTGGCATCAGTGCCACACAGACCAATGGCCACGGCCACTGGGCGAATAACAAAAAACAGCAAAGGTACAAACCAAAGCACTTCCGCGCGAAAGCGGGCAGTCGCCAACAACAAGCCGACCACCAGCACCATGGCCAGCTCGGCAAAACTGTCGAGCTGGCTGTTAAAGCGTTCTACCTGCCGCATCATGTGCGCTGGTGCTTGGATGCCAGTAGCGCGGGCATTTTCAGCGCTCTGGTCAACTTGGGGCGCAGTCATTGGCGCTTGTGGCGCTGCTGCTTTGTGATCGTCAATGCGCCGTAGCGCTACACCGGCTGCAAACACAGCCAAAAAACCGTACGTCGAGCACAGCAGCGCCACGCCGTAGGTCAACGCAATCAGCCCCAGCGCGATAAATTCGTCAGACCCCAGCGCTTCATGATGCTGCGTGCGTAAGTAAATAATCGCTCTGCCGACCCATGCGCCCAACACGTATCCAATCGCAAGGCCACCGGCTACCGCCCACACTACATCGATGGCCCACCAGCGCCACAAATTCTCACCCAGTTCGTGCAGGCCCAATAGCCCCAGCCCCAGCATGACAAACGCAAACGCCGTGCCGTCGTTCAGCCCGCCTTCACCCGTTAAACCCAGGCGCAGTCGGTCGCGGTCGGTGGTGTCCGCCATTTGCACGTCAGACGCCAGCACCGGGTCAGTTGGGGCCAAAATGCCGCCCAGCAACACCGCAGCACCTAACGGTAAATTCAGCAGCCACACGCCTGCCGCCGTGATCAACCCCACCGTGATCACCATTGACAGCGTTGCCAGCTGCACCGGTATGCGCCAGCGACTGTCTTTTTTCTTGAGCTCGAACTTCATGCCGACAGTAAAAAGCGAAATCAGCAGCGCCACCTCAGCCAGCCGCTCCAGCAGCAC
>JAYWFR010000153.1:0-10609 GCA_043778695.1 Polaromonas sp.
AAACGCTGTGTTTTCAGGCAGCGTGCCGTATTTGATGCTCGCGGGCAATGTGGTGGCAGGCTGGCAAATGGCGCGCTCGCTGCTGGCCGCACAAGACGAGCTCGTCAAGGGCGTTGAGGTTGACTTCATGAAAGCCAAAATCACGACCGCCCGCTTTTACGCCGACCACCTGCTGACCAAAGCACCTGGCATGCGCGACGCGATTGTTGAAGGCGCTGACAGCGTGACTGAGTTGGCCGTCGAAGCGTTTTAACTTCTCGTTTCAATCCACTATTATTTTAGTAGCTGCTCGCGCCCGTATTTGTTGGGCTGGAGCCATCCTTATGCCTTAAATGGCTCTTTTCAAGCGTATTTATGTCAAAACTCCCACCGATTCTTCAAAACCTGCCTTTCCCCGTCATTGGCTCGCCGCTGTTCATCATCAGCAACCCCAAGCTTGTCATAGCGCAGTGCATTGCAGGCGTGGTGGGCTCCATGCCTGCACTCAACGCCCGGCCCGCCGCGCAGCTTGAAGACTGGCTGGCTGAAATCACTGAGGCCCTTGGCGCGCACAACGCTGCGCACCCAGACCGCCCGGCAGCGCCGTATGCCATCAACCAGATCGTTCACAAAAGCAATGACCGCCTGGAGCACGACATGGCGGTGTGTGAGAAGTACAAAGTGCCCATCATCATCACCAGCCTGGGCGCACGGGAAGACGTGAACGTGGCCGTTAAAGCTTGGGGCGGCATCACACTGCACGACGTGATCAGCAACGTGTTTGCCCACAAGGCAATTGAAAAAGGCGCGACTGGCTTGATCCCCGTGGCAGCAGGCGCAGGCGGCCACGCCAGCGTGAAAAGTCCATTTGCCATGGTGCAAGAAATTCGTCAATGGTTTGACGGCCCACTGGTACTGAGCGGTTCTATTTCAACCGGCGGCGCGGTGCTGGCAGCCCAAGCCATGGGCGCAGACTTGGCTTATATCGGCTCGGCATTCATCGCCACGCATGAAGCGCGTGCGGTTGACGGCTATAAGGAAATGATTGTGGCCAGCAATTCAGACGACATCGTGTACTCAAACTTTTACACCGGCATACATGGGAATTACTTAAAAGGCAGCATCCGCAACGCCGGCATGGACCCTGACGCTCTGCCAGAAAGCGACCCCAGCAAAATGAACTTCGGCGGCGCTGACGCAGGCGCATCAGCCAAAGCCTGGAAAGACATCTGGGGCTGCGGCCAGGGTATTGGCTCGGTCAGCAAAATTCAAAGCACGGCAGATTACGTGGCGCAGCTGCGCGGCGAATATGCTGCTGCCAAAGCGCGGTTGTGCTAGTTTTAGAACAATTTATATGCATTTTAGTGCTTTAGCCCCATTAAAACGTCCGCTACGTGCTACCAAATAAATAGCAATTTAGCCGCTACACCACCGCGCCAAACAGCTTGCCTACCACCGCTGTAGCGGCCATGGCCAACAGCCCCCAAAAAGTGACTCGCCAAACACTGGGCAGCACACTGGCACCGCCCGCTCGCGCAGCCACCACGCCAAGCAGCGCCAGGCTGAGCAATGACGCGCTACCCACCCACACGATGACGCCTTGAGCAGGTGCCAGGGCAGCTACAGCCAGGGGCAGAGCCGCGCCGACGGCAAAGCTGGCGGCTGATGCCGCTGCCGCCTGCACCGGCTTGGCGCTAAACGCGCTGGAGATGCCCAGTTCGTCCCTTGCATGGGTAGCCAGCGCGTCGTGCTTTGACAGCTGATGCGCCACCTGAGCTGCCAGCTCCGGCGTAAGCCCGCGCGCGGCATAGATCGCTGTCAACTCGCGCAGCTCAGCGTCTGGGTCTTTGGCCAGCTCGATGGCCTCGCGTGCCAGATCGGCCTTTTCAGTGTCGGCCTGCGAAAACACCGACACGTACTCGCCCGCTGCCATTGACATGGCTCCGGCGACCAAGGCGGCAACACCGGTCATCAACAGCGTGCTGTGGTTGGCGCTGGCAGCAGCTACACCCACAAGCAAACTGGCGGTCGACACAATACCGTCGTTCGCGCCCAGCACTGCGGCGCGCAGCCAACCTACACGGTGGGTGCGGTGGGCTTCAAGATGTTGGTTTTGTTTTAGTCGGCTCATTGCGTTAGCTTATCAGCGACGCGCTGATGTGACCATTTTAAATTTACAAACAGAAAAAAAGCCCACAGCCCATATAAATAATGCGCAAGCAGCTATCAAATTCATACCAACACGTCTTCAATGGGGCGTCGCAATGACTGCGGCATTTTTGCGCCACGTCCAAAGCGCACCACTAAATCGGGCCTGCCACTTTTCAAGCCTAGAAAATCCGCCAACTGTTGCCTCTGCAACACAACCTCGTTCGCCTGGTTAAGCATCGCATTGCGTACACCCAACGCCGTGGCTTGCAACGCAAAGCGCTCATAACAGCGGCCCGCTTCAATCCAGTGCGCCTTGTCGTTCACCTCCGACACGAAAACCGCCAAGCCTGCCGAGCTGCGCGTTCGCTTGGCGTACTTGTCGTTTTCACTTTTAGCGCTGACCATGATGTCAAACAGGCGGCTACCCAACCAACGCGGTCCAGACGGATTGCCTGAACTGAGCGCGTACAAGCCGTCACCAGCGCGTACCGCTTCACCAGCACCAAAGCGCAACCACTGCTTGAGCTCTTTGACGAAAGCGACGTCGTTTAATTGCGTGGTGTTGCCTTGCATCACCAAGTCGAGGATTTTTTCCATGTCAGGTTTCGCGGTAAGCAGCATCATGCGTACGCCTGTGCCTGTGCCCGCCAGCTCAAGCGTGCGCAGCTCCGCTGTCGTTAATGATTGGCTGTCATACAGGCCGCGTGTGCTTTGCCTGTCGGTGATGGCGTTGAACAAGGGCGAAGCCAGCGGGCTGGTCGGCGTCAGTTTGACAGCCACCACGTCTTTTGCCGCATCAAACTGTGGCTGCGCCACCAAACCGTAGGCACTTGAGGCCTGCGCCAGGTTCTCCAGCGCGCAGCCCAGCGACACATACAAGTGGTGATCGTCCGGATCCACCACCGGGGTGCGCCGCGCAAAATCAGGCAGTATCAAAATGCTGCCCTGCTCAACGTGAAACTTCCAGCACTGGGCGTTGTGACCCGATGGTGCCAGCGTGGCGTAGCGCACCAGCTCACGCTGCAAAGCCAGGTCGCCGCGAATGGGTTGTGCAATGGGTTGCCAAATTTTTCGAACAGCCGTTTCATAACTGTCAGTTGAATCTTTGGCCGTGCAGGCCGCAAGTGGGCTAGCCGCCAGCGTTACACCAGCGCGCATAAATTGTTGTCGGTTCATCATGGTCTTTGTCCAAGTGCAGCAGTGGGTTTGCCGCCGGGCGTTTCTGCAAACTCATAGACGACAGCGCTCATCAAACCGCGGTAGTACGCTTTTGGGCCGTCTGGCAGCACCCATGCAACTTCCGCTTGAAGCGGCACCAGCATGCCGCTGCGCGTCGCGTAGTTCCAAAAGCGCCCTTGCCAGGGCGCGTAGGTCATGATGTTGCCGACCCTCCGCCCACGTGACGTTGCATGGACGGTATCAATCAAACCGTTGGTGCCAAAACCAAAACGCAAGCTCAATGTGATACCGCCATCGGTCACCGTCGCCACAGCCGATTGCGCATCAACGCTTTGCCACAGCACACCTTGTGATGGCAGCAAGGCCGTTGGGTACCAAGTAGCTTCTGCCAAATAACGCATCAGCTCGCCGCGCGACAGGTCTGCACTCGCGGGCAAATCAGCCACGGGAATCAAGCCAAAAATCGCAACTTTAAGCAGTCCCGAGCCCGCTACATACGCATCATGAACATGCGCCGCGACACCGGGGAACATCTTCACCCGCGCGTCCCAGTCAAAGCCGGGGCGCTGGGTGATCACGCGCTGCGTCGACGTGAACGGCTTCCAGTTGTCTGTTGTCTCGCCCATGTTAAAGCTGCCGCTGTGTTGTACCGTGGCTGCTGTCACGATGGGTTGGCCGTCTTTCAACACCGTTTCAAAATAGCGTTTGACTGGCGCTGGCAAGCCTTCTAGCTCCATAACGCTGTAAAACTGAGGCGCTGCTCTAACTTGCGCAGCGTCCAGCCGATTCAACAATTGCGTGGTGCCAGCGTTCCAGCGTGCGTTGCCGTAGCCCAGCAGCGCTACCAATGCGGCTGCGCCGAAGGCAATCACCCACGTCAGTGTTTTCAAACCAGTCTTCCAAGTGAACTCATGGTGTGACGATACCGCTGGCAAATGTCATGGGCACTGATCCAAATCAATACTGGCGCAGGTTGCCGCTTGACTTAGGGTTGCACCCTTCGGCCCTGCGCTAGCGTCAACTGCGTTCAAGCCATTTCCCAAGACTTGGTTTGCTCTAACACCGTGCGAGCCTTGTCCTGCTCTTCTACGCTCCCGTGAACCATCAACACGTACTTGTCCACTTTTAGGGCCGTCTCGTATTTCATGACTTGGTCTTTTGGCACACCAATTTGCATCAAGGCAGCGCCAATCGCCGACACACCGCCAACCAGCACTGCGCCCTCAAGCGCTGCAACCAGGGCTGCAACGATGGGGCCAGCCATGGCTACCAAACCAAAACCGGGCAGAAAAAACACGGCAGGTGCAATCAGCAAACCCCAGATCCCGCCCCAAAAAGCGCCCATGCCGCCCCAAGACTTGATGCGGTCGCCCATGGTGTAAAAGCCCATCGGCGTTTCTTCGGTGTGGTAGCCCTTGCCAATGATCGAAAGTTTTTTAACGTCGTAACCGGATTTGCTTAAAGCCTTCACTGCTTCTTCAGCCTCAATGTGGGTGTTGAAAACGTAAACCGGTAAATTGTCTTTGTCCATGATGTTTCCTTAGAAAATTAAGTTTTTTGATAAGCGTTTGAAAGCCAACGACGGCTGTGACTGCGTGCCCAAACTTCAACCACTTTGGCCCCGCTGCGCAAGCTCAATAAGAAATGGCGATGTTGTCGATCACGTTGGTCACACCTGCGGAACTCCACGCGGCGCTGCCAGCGGCATCTCGTTCGGCCCAGGTGGGCACCTTACCGGTCAGGGTCACTTCAGTGCCGTGAACAACCACTTTGATACCGCTCGCTTCATTGATGGCACGCCGCTTGAGGCTGGCTTCAATATCGCTTTTCACCGCGCTGGCGGTGACGCTGTCGTGCGGCTTGATGGTGATTTGATCACTCACACCTCTAACGCCCGCCAGATAGCGGACGGCGGCTGTGGCGGTGGTCCGTTGAAACGCCCATTGCACCTGGCCAGACAGCGTGACCCAGCCGTCTTCTACCATCACCTTGACGCTGTCTTTGGGCAAATAAGTTGTCCACAGCAAAACGTTCTCAGCCGAGCGCGCTATGTCAGCATCGGTGCGCTGGGCAGAGCCATTGAGCTTGACATCAATTTCCACCGCCAAAGCCTTGACGCCCGCTACCCGCTGGGCTGCGCGCTCGGCGTTCCACTTGGCGGGAAAACTGTCAACGTGTCCTGCCAGCGTCACGATACCGTCTTTGACTTCCACGCCAATTTGCTCAGCGTGCACCGCAGGCTCCCATTTGAGCTCTGCCATCACGTCTTGTTGAAGTTGTGAATCTGTTTTCATGTTGCGTTTTCCAATTGAGTTAAGGGGCTTTGACTGTGCGCTCGTGCTGCCCTTTGATGCTGTGCGCTACCCAACATAGGCCGCTCAATTCGACTTCTATTGATGTAGGACAAACGTCTGGCACAACAAGGCGCATGAATTGAGATGCAGCGTGCGACGTTTGGGTAGCAGCGACGGCCCAGCTGGTAAGTGCGGTGTTAATTCACCCGGCGTGTCGGTCTTGTGGGTGGGTTCATCCAACTGCTGACCCGCGTCAGACAGCGCTGTTGCTTTTGGGGGTGTGCTCACCTGGGTCATGCCGCTACCGCAGCAGTTCTTGCGTTGGCGCGAACAATTTGCAACAGCGCCACCGCAGCAGGTGCTGACGAGGCTGGGTTCTGCCCGGTGATGAGCAAGCCATCGGTCACCACAAAGGGCAACCAGTCGTCTGCCTTGGCGTAGTGCCCCCCGTTTTGGCGTAGCATGTCTTCGACCAAAAAGGGCACCACATCTGTCAGGCCAGCGGCCTTTTCTTCGGTGTTGCTTAAGCCGGTCACTGACCTGCCTTTGATGATGGAGTTACCGTCGCTGCCAATCACATGTCGCAATGCAGCCGGCGCGTGGCAAACCATGCCAACAGGCTTGCCGTTGCTGACCATGGTTTCAATCAAGGTCATGGAGTAAGCGTTTTCGGCCAGGTCCCACAGCGGACCGTGACCACCCGGGTAAAACACGGCGTCAAAGTCAACTGCTTTCATGTCGCGCAACTTCAGCGTGTTGGCCAGTGCCACCTGCGCTGAGGCGTCGCCTTTAAAGCGGCGGGTGGCATCTGTTTGGGCACTGGCGGTGTCGCTGCTTGGGTCCAGCGGCGGCTGCCCGCCAAGTGGGCTAGCCACGGTAACGGTTGCACCTGCGTCTTTGAACACGAAATAGGGCGCCGCAAACTCTTCAAGCCAAAAGCCAGTTTTTCTGCCCGTACTGCCCAGCTTGTCATGGGAGGTTAAAACCATCAGGATTTTCATGCGAGTCCTTTGTTAAAAAGGGGCAAGCGTCCGCTGAAATGAAAAACTTATCTATGCGTTAGCGCACATAAACTCTTGTTTCAGCGCCGTATTTTGAGTTTTTCAAAAATAGTGTTTTTGGCTGATGGGCGGCTAGGCGGTTGGACTACATGGTGGTGTTTTTGTGCTTCAGCCAACGCACATTCACCATGGCAGTCAAGCTCCTCATTCTTGCCGCCGGATTAAGTTGTTTTTTGACTGAAAAGATACCCCCACAGGCGCCTGACACCAGCTTGCGCGATGCAGGAACTTCAGCGGGGCAGGTGCACGGGACACCACGGCATGGCGTAGCCCTCAATCGGCCAGCGCCTTGGTTATTTTGTCTATTTGCGCCATGGTGTCTGGCGTCAGGTGATGAATGACAGCTGCGGCACCTAGGTTGTCTTTGAGCTGCTCAATTCTTGACGCTCCGGTGATCACTGTGCTGACATGCGGGTTACGCGCTGCCCAAGCAATAGCAAGTTGGCCCACGGTGCAGTCAAGGTCGTCTGCCACCGCTTGCAGCTTGGTAACGGCGGTGTTTTTGTCATCATTGGTCAAGCCATTGACTAAAAACCCCATGTCTTTGCGCGAGCCGCGGCTGCCCTTGGGCACACCGTTGCGGTATTTCCCAGTCAATAAGCCGCTGGCTAGAGGGCTCCAGGTGGTCAGGCCCAGGCCTATGTCTTCGTACAGGCGGGCGTATTCTTGCTCCACCCGTTTGCGGTGAAACAGGTTGTACTGCGGCTGCTCCATCACGGGTTTGTGCAAATGGTGCTTGTCCGCAATGCACCAGGCGGCGCGTATCTCGTCGGCTGACCATTCGCTGGTACCCCAATACAGCGCCTTGCCTTGGGTGATCATGTCGCTCATGGCATGCACAGTTTCTTCAATGGGTGTTTGCGCATCGGGCCGGTGGCAATACACCAGGTCGATAAAGTCCAGGCCCATGCGGCTCAGCGATGCATCAATAGCCTGCATCAGGTATTTTCTGTTCAGCGTATTTTTGCGGTTGACGGGTAGGGCGGTCGCTGCAGACATGCCTTTGTGCTCAGGCTCGGCCAAGCCCCAATAAAACTTGGTTGACACGATGTAGTTCAGGCGTGGCCACTTGAGCGCTTTGATGGCGCTTCCCATCACTTCCTCGCTTTGGCCGCTGGCATAAGCCTCGGCATTGTCAAAAAAGTTTATGCCACTGTCCATGGCCAATGCCAGCATTTCTTTGGCTTGTTTAACGTTGACTTGGTTGGCGTAGGTGACCCACGAGCCAAGTGACAGTTCGCTGACTTGCAGGCCGCTGTGGCCGAGACGTCGGTATTGCATGATTTAGGTTCCTAACAAATGGATTAAAACGCAACCTTACCGGATTTTCTGCCCCACGCTTGTCATCTTGGACCAATGGTTCACGTCGTCCAATCCATTTGGTTCCCGCTGCGATGCCGGTAGATGTCCAGCCCCAAGCTGATGGCCAGCGGCAAGAACGCCCCCAGGCAGACAGCGGCCAAAACATCTGACGGCCAGTGCACACCCAACACCAAGCGCGACAGCCCCACCAGGCAGATCCAGAGCAGGGCCAGCGGCAATGCTGCGTAGCGCGAGCACGGCCAAATGCGCCATGCAATCAGTGCAGATGCGGTCGCAAAAGCGGCAGTGCTCAGCGTGTGCCCACTTGGAAAGCTCGACCCCCAGTACCACGCATCGCTCCACAGCTCTGGCCGCGCGCGGTCTACCAGTGCTTTGAGCGCGTAGGTCATCAGCCAGGCGCTCACCATGGAGGCAGCTAGCAACACCCCTTCGCGCTGGCGCCGCGCTATAAAAAGCCAAATCGACAGCACTGCGCTAGCAGGTACTAAAAACTTCCCGGCACCGCTTAATGTGACCACAGTGAAAAAACCGACCATCGCCGGGGACGTGTTGTCCCGAATGAACCACAAAATAGCGGTGTCGATGGGGCCAGACTCTCGGGAAACCACATCTTCAAACACCTTGACGCCCACCACCAGCAGTGCCAGCAGCGCCAGAACCGCCAAGCGCCTGCTTGCCACCGCCAGCAGCCAAGGGGTTTGCGCGTGGCGCGCATAGGCACCAAGCGCTAAGTAGGCACAGACGACATACAGCGTCAGCTTGACACTGTCCAGGATGAAGGCACTATTTGCTATTGATTGCATAGCTGCTCGCCCAAGCATTTATTAGGCTGTAGCATGATTTAGGCAGTTTTTTTCGTTTCAGATGGCATAAAACAGCCAGCAACTGGTTTCAAGCGTATTTCCTGCATCATTTTTAGATGTCGACATGGCCTCAAGGCAGCAGATCGAAGTGTGCGCGCCGTTGAGTGACGTTTTTAAGTCTGAAACCTGTCAAATGCAAACAGAGCAGCCACCACCAGTACAGCGGCCACTGGCCCTGCCAGCGGGTAGACGATGAACACCAACAAGGGCGCGACCATCAGCAAATGGCGCAAGCCCCAGCTGTACAGCAACCCCGCGCGGCGCAAGTAGGCAACTGCAGTTGGCCCCCAGCGCGTGCGCTCATCAGACTCCACCGGCATCGACAAAATGAAGCCCGCATGGTTGTAGTAGCGCACCGCCATCGCTGAGCACACCAGCGATGCAAACAGCACAGCCATCAGCACCAGCTCCATGACTAGGCGGGCTGTGAAATGGCGTGCCATGTTGTCTACTGTGCCAAAAGATGAATTGAGTGACGGCGCCAGCAATGTGGCCGCGCCAATCAGGCCGAGCGCCGCGGTTGAGGCGGTCATGGTGGCAGACATCAGTGAGTTGCGCAGCGTTTGTACTGCCAAAATTTCCGAGCCGGGCTGCATTGACAAAGCTGCAAACCATTCTTCGCGCAAGTTGGCATGTGCAGCTCTAGCCAGCAAAGCCGGGTTGCGGCGTTGCATCCGCAGCAACGCCAGCTCGTAAGCCACGAGCACACTCACCGTGATGCCAGCTGCCAGCCAGGCCGTTAAGGTGTTCATACAGCTGCTTTCATGTGGTGCTGACTGCGGCGACGCTTGGATGCTTTTCACGCCAGGTAAATATCAACATGCCGACCAGCATGGCGGCCACAAACACCAGCGCTTTGGGCTCGCCCATGCCGAGCGCTACCAAGCCCGGGCCTGGGCAAAGCCCGGCTACTCCCCAGCCCGCGCCAAACAGGGCGCTGCCGGTTAACAAACGACGGTCAATGCTTGACGTTGTGGGCAGCTTCATTTCTGCGCCTATGAACGAAAGCGTACGTTTTTTGGCAATTAAAAAAGCAAAAAACCCGACGGCAATAGCCCCCGCCATGACCAAAGCCAAAGAAGGATCCCAAGCGCCTGCCAGGTCTAAAAAGCCGAGCACTTTGGCTGGATTCGCCATGCCAGACACGATAAGCCCGAAGCCAAACACCAAGCCTGACAACAACGCAGATAAGACAAACATGTTGGTTCCTTTAAATACTAAAAACGTGGCGTAGCACAAACACGGTGGCAAAGCCCGTACCCATAAACGTGCCCGTAGCCACCAATGACCGCAGTGACAGCCGCGACAACCCGCACACGCCGTGCCCACTGGTGCAGCCCGCACCGTAGCGCGTGCCCACGCCCACCAGCAGCCCCGCAACAATCAATGCGGGGTAGTCGGCGTCAATTTGAATTTGAGGCAAAGTGAGAAAAATGGCGTAGGCCAGCGGCGCAACCACGATGCCGCCGATAAACGCCACTCGCCAAATCACATCGCCCCACACAGGCACCAGCAGCCCGCCCAGCACACCGCTGATGCCTGCAATGCGGCCATTAAGCAGCACAAACATGGCGGCTGCCAGCCCAATCAACATGCCGCCAATCAGCGACGACCACGGCGTAAACGCGTTCCAGTCAATAGTCATCAACTTAATTGGCATTAGTTTTTTCCTTCGGGGCAGTAAAGGCGGTGCAGCAGCACCAAAATTTCAAGCGTTCGCGCGTCGGCCACGCTGTAGTAAATGTTTTTGCCTTGGCGG
>JAYWFR010000154.1:0-25842 GCA_043778695.1 Polaromonas sp.
GATGTTGTCGACCGCTGCCGCCTTGTCAAAGATGCTGCGCACTTCGGCCACCGAATTGCCTTCCCTGGCCTTGCTCGCTGCCTTGACAACCGCCTGGTATTCAATCGCCGTAGGCACAATTTGGGCGGTAATCACGCCGGTCACCGCCAGCAGACCACCAACAAACAAAAGCCCCAAAAAAGACAGACCGCGCTGCCTGGACTTGAATTGAACCATCTTGTCTTCTCCTGATCAGTTGAATGAACCGATGCGCTTCAAACTGCTGAAGTTCATCCAGACAAAAAACGCTTTGCCGACAATATTTTTATCTGGCACGAAACCCCAATAACGAGAGTCCAACGAGTTGTCGCGGTTGTCACCCATCATGAAGTAGTGGCCAACAGGTACCTTGCAAACAACCCCCTCGCTACTGTAGCGGCAATTTTGTTTGTTTGGAAAGTCCATGACCTCGCGCTCATCAATGCCGCTGCGCCGGTCATCATCATTGAGCAGGCGGTATTTTTTGGCACCTGTAGCTTCTTCAAACTGCTTTGAATAGCGCATCGTATCGTCGTCAAAAAAATCAGGCAACGTAGTCTTGTTCAGCGGCTTGCCGTTCACGGTCAACTTCTTGTTCAGATAAGCCACCTCATCGCCTGGCACGCCGACCACACGCTTGATGTAGTCCAGGCTGGGCTTGGGCGGGTAGCGAAACACCATCACGTCACCGCGCTGCGGGTTGTTGTTGTCAAGCACCTTGAGGTTGATCACGGGCAGTCGCACACCATAATGAAATTTATTGACCAAAATCAAGTCGTTGATCATCAACGTCGGGATCATCGAGCCCGACGGGATTTTGAAAGGCTCAAACAAAAACGAGCGCAGCAAAAACACCACGATGATGACCGGGAACAGCCCGGCCGTCCAGTCAAGCCACCAGGGCTGCATGATGAGTCGAGTTTTGGCCTCGTTGGTGTCGGTGTCGACTTTGGTGATGCCCATGGTGGCCAACTCAGCATGGCGCTTGGAAGTTGCTGCGTCCAGCGCGTCAACCTGTTTTTGGCGCTGCGGCAGAAAGTAAAACCGTTCAGCCAGCCAGTAAACGCCCGTGACCACCGCCGCCAAAAATAGCAGCAGTGAAAAATTGCCATCCACCAAGCCAAAATACCAGGCCGCGCCATAGCCGACGAATACTGCCAGCACCACGGCGGTAATACTACCCATGGTGTTGTTGACTGATGTGCTCATTGGGTACTTTTAGAAATTCAGATTTTTGGGATGAAGTGCAACGCGCCCGGAGCGCAGGACACCGGAATGCACTTAGGTGCGTGAGGATTCCGAGCACCGCGCAACGCAGCAATTCGCCCGAAGAACGAATTTGTAAGAGTACCCATTAATCTTCTACCTGCAAAATGGCCAAGAATGCCTCTTGCGGCACCTCAACGGATCCAATTTGTTTCATGCGTTTTTTACCCGCTTTTTGTTTTTCAAGAAGCTTGCGTTTGCGTGAAATGTCGCCGCCATAGCACTTGGCAATCACGTTTTTGCGCAGCGCTTTGATTGTCTCACGCGCAATCACGTTGGCGCCAATGGCGGCCTGGATGGCAACGTCAAATTGCTGACGTGAAATGATCTCGCGCATTTTGGCGACCACAGCGCGGCCGCGATAGGCTGACTGGCTGCGGTGCACGATGATCGACAGCGCATCGACTTTCTCGCCGTTTAGCAAAATATCAACCTTCACCACGTCTGATGCGCGGAACTCCTTGAAGGTGTAGTCCATCGACGCGTAGCCGCGCGAAACGGATTTAAGTTTGTCAAAAAAGTCGAGCACGATCTCGCCGAGCGGCATTTCATAGGTCAGCATCACCTGCTTGCCGTGGTAGGCCATATTGAGCTGCACGCCGCGCTTTTGGTTAGCCAGCGTCATGACCGCGCCCACGTAGTCTTGCGGCATGTACAAATGCACGGTGACGATGGGTTCACGGATCTCGTTGACACGACCTGCATCGGGGATCTTCGATGGGTTCTCGACCTTGATGACAGAGCCATCGGCCTGGAGCACTTCGTACACCACGCTCGGCGCAGTGGTTATCAAGTCTTGGTCAAACTCGCGCTCCAGCCGCTCCTGCACGATCTCCATGTGCAACAGGCCCAAAAAGCCGCACCTGAAACCGAAGCCCAACGCTTCGCTGACTTCGGGTTCGTAGTGTAGGGATGCGTCGTTGAGTTTGAGCTTTTCCAGTGCATCACGCAGAGACTCATATTCGCTGGCCTCAGACGGGTACAGCCCCGCAAACACGGCGGGCTGAATTTCTTTGAAGCCCGGAAGTGCCTCAGTTGCCGTGAAAGCCAGGCCACCGCTGCCTGCCTTGATACGCGTGATGGTGTCGCCCACCCGCGCGGCTTGCAGTTCTTTGATACCAGCGATGACGAAACCCACCTCGCCCGCCTCGAGTGACGGGCGAGGTTCGTTGTGCGGAGTAAACACACCCAATTGCTCGGCGTTGTACATGGCTCCGCTGGCCATCAGTTTGATACGGTCGCCTTTGACCAACCTGCCATCGACCACCCGCACCAGCATTACCACGCCGGTGTAAGAGTCGTACCAGCTATCGATGATCATGGCGCGCAGTGCGCCGTCGGGGTTGCCTTGTGGAGCGGGGATTCGCGCCACCACGGCTTCCAGAATTTCGTCAATGCCCATGCCGGTTTTGGCACTACAGGCAATGGCATCAGTCGCATCAATGCCAATGACTTCTTCAATCTCTTGCTTGGCGTTGTCTGGGTCGGCTTGCGGCAAATCCATTTTGTTCAGCACCGGCACCACTTCAACTTTCAAGTCGAGTGCGGTATAGCAGTTGGCCACCGTTTGCGCTTCAACACCTTGCGATGCATCGACCACAAGCAACGCACCCTCACATGCCGACAGCGAGCGACTGACTTCATACGAGAAGTCGACATGGCCTGGCGTGTCGATCAAATTGAGGTTGTAAATCTGACCATCAAGTGCTTTGTATTTGAGCGCAGCGGTCTGCGCCTTGATAGTTATCCCACGCTCTTTTTCGATATCCATCGAATCAAGAACCTGTGCGCTCATCTCGCGGTCTTGCAAGCCGCCGCAGCGCTGGATCAATCGGTCTGCGAGTGTAGATTTGCCGTGATCAATGTGCGCAATGATCGAAAAATTTCTGATGTGATTCATCAACGAAGACGCCTAAGTGCTTGAAAGTATTGCGAACAACAACATAGTCATTCGCATCGAACATAAAAAAGGGCGCGTCGGTTTGCGACGCGCCCTGAAACCAACAATCTATGGCAACTGCTATGTTGGAACTTCATTGTAGGCAAAAAGCCGCTTACCGATAGCCCCAAAACTGCCATATCTTTGTCGTTGCAAGGTAGCAACAGGAACTTTATGCACAAGTTATGCACAATTTACAATGAACGCCTCTGGACAACTTGTGGGTGATCTGTGGAGCAAAGCTGAATAACTTCAATTCAGCCGCAGGGCAAGATTTTAGATCGTTTTATATACTCAAATAAATTGTTTTAAAGTCGATTGAAATTGAAAAGTAATATAAATTGTCAGAAAACATCGTAAAAAAGTGAGTGCACACCAACAAAATATGTCTTTTTTTCTAAGCAAATATTTTTTATTTGACGCGAAAACCAGATTTTCATCAAAAACCCCGACCCCTTGCTGGGTATGGGGGCCATGAATAAGCCTACAAATAAAAGCTGACCGTCACCTTTTTGTGCAGTAACAGCGTCTACCGCGTGGGGCGAATCAACACATACTGCGCCAACTCACCACGCCTGAACAGCACGTTGGCCGCTTTGGTTTTGTCAAGCTTGCCCAGCGCTGCTTCAAACTCTTTGACGCTGGTGACCTCGGTGTTGGCAATGGCGATGATCACGTCGCCTTCACGCAGACCGGCTCGGGCCGCAGCACCATCGGCCGCATCAACCTTCACGCCGCCTTTGATTTTCAATTCTTTTTTCGAGGCGTCTGTGACTTCGCTAACGGCCAGCCCTAACACTTGCGCAGGTCCGACCACTGGCGGCTTGACCTCAGGTGCCGACGCTTTGCGTGCTGGTTTTTCCGGCTCAATTTCAGCGACCACGACGGTGAGGTCTTTGCTGGCACCGCGCCTGAACACCGTCACCACCGACTTGGTGCCAGGCTTGACGTTGCCTACCAAGCGCGGCAGGTCGCTTGATTTTTCAATCTGCTTGCCATCAAACTTGGTGATGATGTCGCCCGCCTCAATGCCGGCTTTGTCGGCGGGTGCGCCGCTTTCAACGCCGCGCACCAAAGCGCCTTGCGGCTTGCCTAAACCAATCGATTCGGCGACTTCTTTGCTGACCTGGTCAATCTGCACACCAATGCGGCCACGCGTGACGCGCCCGCTGCTGCGCAGCTGGTCCGACACGCGGGTAGCCTCATCCATTGGAATGGCAAAAGATATGCCTTGAAATCCGCCGGAGCGTGAGTAAATTTGACTGTTGATGCCGATGACTTCGCCGCGCATGTTGATCAGCGGGCCGCCCGAGTTGCCAGGATTGATAGCGACATCGGTCTGAATAAATGGCAGATAGTCGCCCGTGTCGCGCTGCTTGGCACTGACGATGCCGGCAGTGACGGTATTTTCCAGACCAAAAGGCGAGCCAATCGCCATCACCCACTCACCAACCCGAATGCGGCTGGTATCGCCAATTTTGACCGCTGGCAAACCTGTTGCTTCAATCTTCACGACGGCCACGTCGCTGCGTTTGTCAGCACCGATGATTTTGGCCTTGAATTCACGCTTGTCGGGAAGCGTGACGATAACTTCATCTGCCCCTTCCACCACATGGGCGTTGGTCATGACGAAACCGTCGGACGTGAGGATAAAACCAGAACCCACCCCTTTGGGCTGGTCTTCATCGGGCTGGGGCTGGCTGCGCTCAGCACGCGGACCGCGCGGCGCGTTCGGCGGCACGGGAATACCAAAGCGGCGAAAAAACTCCAGCATCTGCTCGTCCACACCACCACCACCGCCGCCGGTGGCAACTTTGACTTTCTCAGACGTGCGGATATTGACAACCGACGGCCCGACCTGCTCCACCAGATCAGTGAAATCGGGCAGAGTTCGGTTTTGCGCCCAAACAGGGGTGGCAGGTATTGCTGCACCAAGAACAAAAGCGGCCATCAGTGCCGCAGAAGCGCCGGAGCGCCAAGATTTTTTAATAACTACGAACATCGTCAACCTCGTGATAAGTAAATTTTCAACATCGCCATGAGCCGTTTCACACGACATTTGTGTGAGCAGCTTTTATTTTTTTCGTTCCAGCCCGCTGGCAAACTGTTTGAGCGTGGTCATGGGCACCTCGCCCATGGCCGTCAGCCAATAATTGCCAAGCTGCCGGGTGATGGTGTGGGTGGCCCCTATCGACATGCTGGACTGCACACCGTGGCGTTGCCGGTCAAACGGCTCAACAAACAGCGAGACCGAGGCCAAACCATCAGAGAACACCCACTGCATCGGTTCGTCAGCGCCTGACGCGCCTTGCACAGCTGCCGCCGGCCGCTTGTAGCAGCTCATGGGTTTAAAGCCTGCGACTGGTGCTTTCAAGACCCAGCCTTCTGCGCTGGCGCTTGTTTTGACCAACGCAGGTTGCTCGACTTTGTAGCCATCTACCTTGCCCATCATCTGCAAGAGCTTGTCCATCTTGACGGGTGCGTCGAGCTGGAGCTCTGAAAACGCGGCCTGCTCTAGGACGCGACCGTCGGCGTCAAGAGTTTGCAGCTTCACGATCAGGCCGCGTTTTTGCTCGGTCCAGACGCGGTAGCCAAAGCGCATTCCGTCTTTTGGGGACAGCACCGCCACGTCAGAGTCTAGGCCGGCAATGCGTTCAACCCCTTCGAGCTTAATTTTGTAAAACTCAGTGATACGGTTGTCGGTTGATTGAACCAGCTCGGGAAAAGCACCGAATGCTTCGCGGCGCTCTTGGCGCACTAGTTTTTGTTCGGGCATGAACGTCACCAGCTTGTCGTTGTGCCTGAAGCTTGAACGCGGCGCACCGGTGAGCGTTTCAATCCGCTCCATCTGCTGGCCGCCGTCACAGACGTGCCAGATTTTGGCGCTTTGCATTTGCCCGCCAATCGACACCACGTAAGTGCCAATGTAAGTTCGATTTTTCGACGCTTCGTGCATGCGCAGCAGCCAGTCATTGAGACTTTTGCTGTCTGGCGTAGCCGCCGACACTGATGCCACCGTCTGACCAGGCAAAGACTGTGCCGCTACAAAATGAGTAGCTGCTTGCGCAATAAAAATAAGGGCAACAAGGCTAAAACGCTTTAAATTCATGCAATTTCCGGCTGATGTGGTGCCCATGCGTTCAACGCTGGCCATTGTTTGTCGACTCAAAGCCGGCATTGCGCAAAAACCCAGAAGGTGCTTGAAGCGAGGTGCCGCCCAATTGCTTGTGCGCTGACAACAACTCCTCAAGCCGGGCGTCCCTCACCATCGGCCCTTGGGGCGAGGTCACCATCAGTTCAGTGGCCGCTCCGTTCTTGGCCAACTGTTCAGGTGTACCGCCTGGGACGCTTACCAGAGACAAGGCAACGGCAGCCATCGCGCCAAATGAGGCAAAGCCCGCCACCAGCTTCCAGCGGAAAGTCGCGTCATTCGCAGCCGCTGCGTGCGGCTTGGCCACAAACACCGCGGTCAGCCTTGGCGGGGAGTTTTCTATTTTTTCATTTTCAAGGCGCTGCATCAAGCGTTGCACGAACACCGCATCAGCGCCGTAGACAGCTTTTGATGCAGCCGCGCCTGGTGCTCTGAGCACATCACCGATGGCTTGATAGCTGTTCCAAACTGCACGCATTTTGTCGTCCAGGGCGCTCGTCAAGACGGGCGACTCAAAGTCGCCGTCCACCAGAGCGGACAGCGACTCAGCGGAACTCACGTTTGCTTGTGTGTGGGTCATCTTTTACTTCTCATTGTCTTTACAAGTCATTCGGCAACCATTTACCAACTATTCACCGACTATTCACCAACAATTCACCAACGTTTGCCGGACTGGTTTTCCAGCAGCGGTTTTACCTTTTGCGAAATTGCCTCGCGCGCCCTGAAAATACGGGACCGTACCGTACCAATTGGGCAACTCATGGCTTCAGCTATTTCTTCGTAGCTCAGCCCTTCGATCTCGCGCAGCGTGATGGCCTGACGCAACTCTTTAGGCAGTGCCTCTAAAGCCGCGTTGATGATTTGGGCTATTTCTTTGCTGGCCAGCACCGCGTCAGGCGTTTCGGAGCTGGTTAGTTCGTTTTCAATCGGCGAAGTTTCATCATCATCGTCAGATTTGAAAGAATTTTCTGACACGGTGGGGTTACGCTTTAAGTCCATCAACGCTTTTTTTGCGGTATTGACCGCAATCCGGTACAGCCAGGTGTAAAACTGTGCATCTCCCCGGAACTGCGCCAGCGCCCGGTAGGCGCGGATAAATGTTTCCTGCGCGATGTCTTCGACCAGATCAACATCACGAACCATGCGGCCAATCAGACGCTGAATACGCCGCTGGTACTTGATGACCAACAGCTCAAACGCTTTTTGGTCACCCGCTACCGCCCGTTCGACCAGCCAGGCGTCGCTGTCGATGGGCTTTTCAACCAGCGGTGGCACAGACTCTTCGGTCATACCGTGATGGCCTGATGATTTGAATCGCGGTGCGGCGAGTAAACCGCCCGGCGCAGATCCATCCAACGCTCTGGGCACATGCGCCTTTCAGCCCACAGCCAGAGCCGGGCTCGGTCGGGGTTGTCGATGCGCAACAGCAACAAAGCTTGGCCATCAAAAGCCACTGACACGATGTGTTCAGCAGAACCGGCCTGGTAACCCCGACTTTCCCAGCGCCATACTTGCCCGTCCCAAGCCAGTCGGCCAACAACGGAGTTTTTCCAGCCAGCCCAAGCGGCAAAACTCGCCGCCCCAAGCAATAGCAATCCAAGACCCTGCTGCCAGCCAAATGCTTGGCTCAGCGCTAACCAACGCCCAACGACTGCGGCGCTAACAAACCAAAACCCCAGCAAAAGCAGACCCTGCAAACGCGAACGCCCCAGCGGGTAGACAACCGATGGAGCGTTATGTTGGCTCAATGGACTCTGAAGTTGAGGGCGGTTTGATGTCAAGCGCGCTTGAAGACCAGCGTGCCGTTGGTGCCGCCAAACCCAAAATTATTTTTCACCGCGACGTCAATCTTTGCGTCACGGGCAGAGTTAGCGCAAAAGTCTAAATCGCACTCGACGTCTTGGTTAAAAATATTGATGGTGGGCGGAATTTTTTGATGGTGCAAAGCCAGCACGGTGTATACCGACTCAATACCGCCAGCGCCGCCCAGCAAATGCCCGGTCATCGACTTGGTCGAACTGACGACTATATTTTTGGCATGGCTACCAAACGCCGCTTTGATGGCGTTGGTTTCGTTGATGTCTCCCAGCGGCGTTGACGTGCCGTGTGCATTGAGGTAGTTGACTGAATCAGCGTTGAGCCCCGCATTGCGCAGGGCATTGATCATGGCGCGCTTGGGTCCGTCCATGCTCGGCGCGGTAATGTGCCCGGCATCTGCACTCATCCCAAAACCAGCCAGCTCGGCATAAATTTTGGCACCACGCGCTTTGGCATGTTCGTACTCTTCAAGCACCATCATGCCCGCGCCCTCACCCAGTACGAAGCCATCGCGGTCTTTGTCCCAAGGGCGGCTGGCTGTCTTGGGATCATCGTTACGAGTAGACAGCGCACGCATGGCAGCAAAGCCGCCTATCCCAAGCGGTGACACAGTCGCCTCAGAGCCGCCTGCAATCATCACATCGGCATCGCCATATTCAATCATCCTGCCGGCATCACCAATGCAGTGCAAGCCTGTGGTGCAAGCCGTCACGATGGCAATGTTCGGGCCTTTGAAGCCAAACTTCATCGATACATGACCGGCGATCATGTTGATGATGGAGCCGGGCACAAAAAACGGCGTGATGCGGCGTGGACCTCTGGCGGTCAATTCGGTGTGGGTATTTTCAATCAGCGGCAGGCCGCCGATGCCTGAGCCGATGACGCAGCCGATGCGAACCGCGTCTTCTTCGCTTAAGTCGTCGCCTGTTTTTAGACCGCTGTCCACCACGGCTTGGCAGGCAGCAGCCAGACCATAGTGGATAAAGGTATCCATATGGCGGGCTTCTTTTTCAGGGATGTACTCTCCAACTTTGAAGCCTTTGACCTCTCCAGCAATCTTGCAAGAGAAGGCAGACGCATCAAATTTAGTGATCAGGTCGATGCCCGACCGGCCAGCCAACAGGTTAGACCAATTTTCAGGCACCGTGTTTCCTACCGGGCTGATACAACCCAAACCAGTCACAACAACGCGGCGACGATTCATTCGCACATCCTCAAATAACCTCTAAAAAGATTGCAAAAAAGCCCCTGGTGGGGCTTTTAAAACAGAAATAAAAACGGTGGTTTTATGCTTTTTGGTGCGTATTGGCGTAATCAATCGCGTTTTGCACGGTGGTGATTTTCTCGGCGTCCTCATCAGGAATCTCAATGCCAAACTCGTCTTCCAGAGCCATCACCAGCTCCACCGTGTCTAGCGAGTCGGCGCCCAGGTCAGCCACAAAGGCCTTCTCGCTGGTGACTTGGCCTTCTTCAACGCCCAGTTGTTCGGCAATGATTTTTTTAACACGTGCTTCAATGTCGCTCATAAATCCCTCTGAGGGTAGTAAATTAATCCATGATTTTAGCGCGTTAGAGACCAACGGCTAAGACCCAAACCGAACACAGCACCGGACGGATAAAAACCGGCTTGCTTTTGCAGTGTTTTACCACTGCTCGTTAACCCAATGCTACATGTACATGCCGCCGTTGACGTGAATTTCCTGTCCGGTGATGTAAGCAGCTTGCGGGCTGGCTACAAAAACCACAGCATGCGCCACGTCCTGCGGTTTGCCCAAATGCCCCAGCGGGATTTGGCTCAGCAATGCTTTTTGCTGGACTTCGCTCAGGTTGGCAGTCATATCAGTTTCAATAAAACCCGGCGCAATGCAGTTGACCGTGATGTTGCGCGAGCCCAGCTCACGCGCCAGCGCCCGGGCCATGCCGGCCACACCGGCTTTGGCTGCGGCGTAGTTGGCTTGCCCGGCATTGCCCAAGCTGCCCACCACCGACGTGATGTTGATGATGCGGCCATAGCGCTGCTTCATCATGATGCGCATCACGGCGCGGCTCATTCGAAACACGGCTTTGAGGTTGGTCTCTATGACTGCGTCCCAGTCGTCGTCTTTCAGTCGCATGGCCAGCATGTCGCGGGTGATGCCGGCGTTGTTGACGAGTACCTGCAGGCAGCCGTGGTCTTTCACAATGCTGTCAATCAGTGCTTCAGCCGCAGCAACGTCATTGACGTTTAAATTTTTGCCAGCGCAACCAGGGAACGCAGCCAGCGCGTGACTGATTTTTTCAGCACCTTCGTCACTGGTGGCCGTGCCAATGACCTTCAAGCCTTTTTTGGCCAGCTCCATTGCAATGGCGGCACCAATGCCGCGGGATGCCCCCGTGACCAGCGCAACTTGGCCCTCAAACTTGATGTCGCTCATACCAAAACGTCTTTCACTTGAGCCATGGAGGCGGGGTCAAACAAAGGTGCACCTAGCAAATCCGCATCGATACGCTTGACCAGCCCTGCCAGCACTTTGCCCGGCCCGCATTCGACAAAATGACTAACACCGCGCGCTTTGATGGCCTGAATACATTGCACCCAGCGCACGGCACTAAAAGCCTGCCGGTACAGCGCATCGCGGATGCGGGCAACGTCGGTTTCAACCGCTACATCCACGTTGTTGATGAGGGGGATCTGCAACGGCGCAAAAATGATTTCAGCCAATTTTTCTTTAAGTTTTTCGGCTGCTGGCCTCATCAAGCTGGAATGAAACGGTGCAGACACGGCCAGCAACAGAGCACGTTTGGCACCGTCCGCCTTCAAAACTTCGCAAGCCTTGTCCACTGCCGCCTTGCTGCCTGCAATCACGGTTTGCATCGGGTCGTTAAAGTTTGCCGCCTCAACGACTTCACTATCATTCAAGCCATAATCGGCTGTAGCCCTTGTAATACGGTCGCAAGCAGCTATTATTTTTGAAGCGTCTAAGCCTAAAATAGCAGCCATCGCACCAGTACCCACAGGCACCGCGTCTTGCATGGCTTGGGCTCTGAAGCGCACCAGTGGCGCGGCTTGCGCCAATGTCAAAGCGCCACCGGCTACCAGAGCTGCGTACTCACCCAGCGAATGCCCAGCCACATAGGCGGGGGCTACACCCACCTCAGCCATCCACACGCGGTAGGCCGCCACCCCTGCTACCAGCATGACAGGCTGGGTGTTGGTGGTCAGCGCCAGGTCTTCTTTGGGACCGTCTTTGATCAATCGAGCTATATCCTGGCCAAGTGCACTTGATGCTTCTTCAAGCGTTTGCAGCACCACGGGATGATCACCCCACGCGTCCAGCATGCCAACAGCTTGTGAGCCTTGGCCCGGAAATACGAAAGCAAATGATTTCAACAAGGTCTCCAATACAAAATCAATCAGCGCAAACGGCCGCCAAGCAGCCGAACGCATTTTATAAAAACTATTTTTCCGACATACAACAAAGCAAAAACTGACAGCCAGGGATCCAGCAAATAGTCCCACAGATTGCCAGATTCCATCAAACCAAAACTCCAAGCTACCAGCGCCATGGCCACCAGTGCAGGCAGAACCCGCAGGCCTTTTGCCCAACAGGCCAAGCAAAGCATCAGCAAAACCAGCAGCATGCCCCACGAGCCCCAGCCTGGGCTGTAGGCGTCCCAGTCGCCCCAACCCAAGGCCAGTGGGTACATAAACAATGCTGCCATTGCCAGCATGCTCATGACCGCCATTTCTTCGCGTTTGGCAATGCCGCGAAAACCGAGCGCCAGGTGGCAAATTCGCCAAACGGCCAAGGCGACCAAGGTGATGCTTAAATCAGCCGTGATGCCGCGAACATAAGCCACCACCGGCATGTGTGCCGCGCCCACCGGTATCCACAGCAGCGCAAAGCAAGCTAACGCAACCCACCTGATCGCCCCCCTGCGCTGCGCAGCGCCGCGCCATGACGTCAGAAAAGCTAACAGCGCCTCACACAGCACCGAACTGATACCCAGCAGTGCAAAAGCGTCAGTCAAGTGAAGTCTCTAGTCGAACATGCTTGATACGGCTGCGGTGCCAGGTGTAGACCAAGTGCAGACCTCCGCCCTTCGTTTGAAGTAAAAACGGATACGAAAACTCTGGCACGCAGGTTGTTGCGCCGCATAACTGCCGTGCCGCGCTGGCCACATAAGCCTGAACATCCGCGTCGCTAGCGCCTTGGGCTTTGAGTTCACGGCTGAGCAAGGCAGCATGATCAGCAATGAGCAATGCGCTGTGCGCTTGCGATGACCCGCCAGAGCCCTCAATAAACAAGGGCTTGGTGCTATCAAAACCGCCGGCGCTGTTGGCCTTTAACAACGCCAGTGACTGACGTCCAGCAGCCGTTGGATTCAACGCCAGCCATTGGTTGCCACTGCTGCTGACCAAGCCCGCCAGCGCCGAATCAGGGTTGGGCACGTCAATTGCACCCGCCTGAGTCCAAGTTTTACCGGCATCACTCGTGCTCGACGCCACCACCTTGCCGCCTTGGCCTGCTCGCATGTAGGCTGTGGCCAGAGATGGGCTGGCCACTAAAACGACGGGCTGCAAGCTGGTGCGGCTGCCAGGAATACGCGTTTTACCTGTTACCTGCCCTTGGGTGTTGATGTGCAACACCTCGCCAAATTTGGTGATGAACTCATGGTAGGCAGGCAAGCTGATCGAGCCATCTGCCATCGCTACCGGTGCGCCTTTGACCAATGTGCTGATGTTTAAAAAAGGCGATGTCACCAAGCGTTTGGGGGTGCTCCAGGTCACGCCCTCGTCAACAGAACGCGCCCAGGTGATCGCACTGCCCGCCCAGCCACCCAGCGACACATTCACGACCCAAATATGCAACGATCCATCGGGTGCGCGCGCAATGACTGGGTTGCCAATTTTTTTAACGTAGCGCAGCAAATTGCGCTCAAGCTGCGCTCGGTTAAACAGCGTTGCCTCGGCCTCCCAGCGTTGGCTGGCCAGGTTCATGACGGCGGTTTGTACCGTCACATCTCCTGCACCTTCACGCGAGCCTGAAAACCAAACCGCCCGCAAACTGCCATTTTTCAGTTCAACAACGGACGGCGCATGCACCGCCTGGCCGGGATTGCTGGAGACGAATTGCGCTTCAAACCGGGGCGATTGTGCAAGGCCAGCTGGCTTGCTGGTTGACAGCGGTGTTTTGGCAGCCGGTATGGCAAAAGTTGAGTCAGCCGCGCGGCTTAAAACTTTATACCCAGCCGCTGCAAAAGCAACGAGCATCAAACCCGCAAAAAGAAGGTTGCGGCAGCGCGAACTCATAGCAAGGCCAGCCTAATAGTTAAGAAGCACTGCACCCCAAGTGAAACCCCCGCCTACGCCTTCCAGCATCAGCGTGTCACCTTTTTTGATCTTGCCGCTGCGCACTGACGCATCGAGTGCCAGCGGAATCGACGCGGCTGACGTGTTGCCGTGCTGGTCAACTGTCACGATGAGTTTTTCAAGCGGTAATTTGAGCTTTTTGGCGGTGCTTTGCATGATGCGGATGTTGGCTTGGTGTGGGATCAGCCAGTCAATATCAGCATCTGTCATGTGGGCTTTGGCAAGGGTTGTGCGGGCTGCACTTTCTAGCACGCCAACCGCAAGTTTAAAAACAGCTTGGCCGTCCATTTTCAGCAGTGCATCACCGATGACTTTGCCGCCCGACACATTGCCCGGCACGCATAAGATGCCCACATGCTTGCCGTCAGCATGCAAATCGCTGGCCAAAATGCCCGGCGTGTCTGATGCTTCCAGCACCACAGCGCCCGCGCCATCACCAAACAACACGCAGGTGGTACGGTCTGAAAAGTCAAGAATGCGCGAGAAAACTTCGGCGCCTATAACCAGCGCTTTGCTGGCCATGCCGGTTTTGATCATCGCGTCAGCCACAGTAAGCGCATACACAAAACCGCTGCACACCGCCTGGATGTCGAATGCCGGGCAACCAGCGACACCGAGTTTGTTTTGCAAAATGCAGGCGGCTGAGGGAAACACCATGTCGGGTGTTGAGGTGGCGACGATGATGAGATCAATCTCGCTGGCCTGCAGACCAGCCGCTTGCAAGGCGTTTTTCGCCGCTTCAACGCCTAAATCGCTGCACGACACATCGGCCCCAGCAAAGTGCCGGGCGCGTATGCCGGTGCGTTCCACAATCCATTCGTCGGAGGTTTCGACACCAGAGGCCGCCAATCGGGCAGCCAAGTCAGCATTGGTCAGCCGTTCGGGCGGCAGGAAGCTGCCAGTGCCGGTGATGCGAGAGTATTTTGGGATAAGCGACATTACAAAGACAACAAATGCTAAAAAACCAGTTCGCTTAATGTAACGCGACAGTTTTTTTGGATTCTTCCTCAGCACTACTTTGTGCGGATTCAAGCTGCATAGCCACCAAAATGGGGGCCGCATGGGCAATTCTTTCACGCACACGATCAAGCAAATTGTTGCTGGCTGCATCGAACGCGCGGGTAAGAGCACGCTCGAAGGCAAAAATATCGGCTGAACCATGACTTTTGAACACCAGCCCCTGCAAACCCAACAAAGCAGCGCCGTTATAACGCCTGTGATCCATCCGATTCTTAAATGCGGTTAGCACTGGATAAGCAACGATAGCGGCAATTTTGGTGAAGATATTGCGCGAAAACTCTTTTTTCATGAAGCCGCTGATCATGCTGGCCAGACCTTCACTGGTTTTAAGAGCCACATTGCCGACGAAACCATCACACACCACAATGTCAGTTGTACCTTTGAAAATGTCATTTCCTTCAACATTTCCGTAAAAGTTCAAATCGCCGGAATTAGCAGCAGATCGCAGCAAGTCGCCTGCCTTTTTAATCACTTCGCTGCCTTTTATCACCTCTTCGCCGATGTTAAGCAAGCCAACACTGGGCGATGGGGTGTTTGAAATTGCCGTTACCAACGCAGAACCCATGACGGCAAATTGCAGCAGGTGGTCTTCGGTGCAATCCACATTGGCACCCAAGTCCAGCACAGTCGTCGCGCCACCTTTGGCATTGGGCAGTTGGGTGGCAATGGCGGGCCGGTCAATGCCGTCCATGGTTTTAAGCACGTACCTGGCAATCGCCATCAACGCGCCTGTGTTGCCAGCGGACACCGCAGCCTGGGCGTTACCGTCTTTAACCTGGTTGATGGCCACCCGCATGGATGAATTTTTTTTACGGCGCAGGGCGATTTCTATCGGATCGTCCATGGTGACGACTTCCGTCGCGGAAATAATTTCGCAGCGCGAATGAGCCTGGAGTTGGGCAAATTGAGGGTGTTTTTGCAGCACCTCCAGCTGGCCTACAAGGGCCAAAGAGGCATCAGCATGGCCACTTAAAAAAGCCAGGCTGGCCGGGACCGTAACTGCAGGGCCAAAGTCGCCACCCATGGCATCAACAGCTATTGTGATCATGGGTTGATCAGCGCCAGCGTTGGTTTGGGCTTCAGCAAAAGAAAAGCCCGCGAAAAAAGCGGGCCTTCAGGTGTGCGTGGCACGTTCTTAAAACGCTAGTTCAGCTTCAAACGTTACGCTTCAGATTTGGTTTTCAGCACCTTGCGGCCACGGTAAAAACCGGTAGGGCTGATGTGGTGGCGCAAATGGATCTCGCCAGTGGTGGACTCCACAGCAATTCCTGGCACGGTTAAGGCGTTATGTGAGCGGTGCATGCCGCGCTTGGAAGGTGATTTTTTGTTCTGTTGAACAGCCATAGTGAGCTCCTGATCGAACAGCGGCACTAGCCGCTGAACGGGTAAAAAGTTGGTTATTTGCGTACCCGGTCAGTACGCGAAGCCCTCAATTATAGCGCGGATGGCGCTGCATGGGAATGCCGCCCTCAGCGACCCGACCAGCTGTTTGTCAGTTACTTTTTCTTTAGCTGTGCCAGTGCTGCAAATGGATTCGGCTTATCCAGCGCATCTGCAGGCAAATCAATCGTCCCCGCGCTGAACGCCGGCAATATCGGGCATTCGTCGTGCATGGGCACCAGCGGCAGCGCCATCAGCAGCTCGTCCTCTAGCAGCGCCAACAAATCAAACTGCGCCGCCATGACGAGCAAATCCTCCTCAGACGCATCGTCTTGCGCCATGGCAATGTCCTCTGACGCCACAAATCTGTACCACTGGTCAATCTGCAAAGGCGTCTGAGCCGCGCTCATGCAGCGCTGGCAGATCATCGGTACGGCGGTAGTAGCCCGAAGGTGTAGCCAGGTGTCCATTTGCCCCGCAGCGCCCGTGCGCAGTTCGGCTATAGCCTGCCAATCAACCATTAATTCAGGCTGTAGCCCAATACATTCGTGGGCTAGCCGCTCTAAATTTTGTAGCGGCGTGTGTTCAATCAATGGCTCACCGCTACTCGCCAATGCTTGCAGGTTAAAGCTGTGTAGGAATTGCTGTCGGGTCATGCCAGCAGTGTAAGAGAATCACCGCATGACCCTTCCTGTTTACCTTTCCCCCACCCGCAACCGCAGCCTTATTTTGGGCTCCACCTCCACCTATCGGCGAGAACTCTTAAGCCGCCTGCACATTGCGTTTGACGTTGTCGCACCCGATGTTGACGAAACCCCACTAGCAGACGAAGCGCCACGCGCACTAGCCGAACGGCTGGCACTGGCCAAAGCCAATGCTGTGGCTGCCAAATTTCCACAAGCCGTGGTGATTGGCTCAGACCAAGTTGCTGACCTGAATGGCCTGAGCTTAGGCAAACCCGGCGCGCACAGCAAAGCGGTTAGCCAACTGCGCCTGATGCGCGGGAAAACCGTGGTGTTTCAAACCGCTGTGGCGGTGGTTTGTCTGGACAGCGGCTTTGAACAGCAAAGCGTAGCGGCAGTCAAGGTGAAGTTTCGCGACCTGACGGACGATGAGATTGAAAACTACTTGCAATTGGAAAAGCCTTACGACTGCGCTGGCAGCGCCAAAAGCGAGGGGCTGGGCATTGCGCTACTTGAGTCGATTGACAGCGACGACCCGACAGCGTTAATTGGTCTGCCGCTCATTCGCACAAGCCAAATGATTCGGGCCGCAGGCGTTGAGTTGCTTGGCTCTAGGGCAGCATCATGAGTCATGACCAACGGGGCAAGCTCTATTTGGTGCCTGCGCCGCTCGACTTTGGCTGCGAGCAACTTGCCGCTATCCAAGACGTGATGCCGCTGCAAACCCTGCAAATTGCAGCTGGTTTAGGCCACTTTGTTTGTGAAAACGCCAAAAGCACACGCGCCTACTTAAAGCGTGTTGGCGAGGTCGTGCCCCTTAGCCAGCCCGTGCAAGGCCTTCATATCACCGAGCTGCCGCGCGAGGTGCATAAAAAAGGCGATCACACCGGCAACTTTGATGCAAAGCCGCTTTTGAAGGCCGCCCTCGACGGCCATGACATCGGACTGGTGAGCGAAGCAGGCATGCCAGCGATTGCCGACCCCGGATCATCAGTAGTACGGGCTGCGCATGACTTGGGGCTGCAAGTCATCGCGCTGATAGGCCCGATGTCACTGATGCTGGCGCTGGCCAGCAGTGGCCTGAATGGCCAAAACTTTGCCTTTGTCGGCTACCTGCCGCAAGACGCGGGCGAGCGCAGCCAGCGCATCAAAGCGCTTGAATCACTCGCCTTGAAAACCGGCCAAACCCAAATTTTTATTGAAACGCCCTACCGAAATGCGGCGCTGTTGCATTCGCTTTTGCAAACCCTGCAAGGCAACACGAGATTAGCAATTAGCTGCGGTTTGACACTGGGGGCCGCGCAGAACAAAAGCGCGACGGTCGAGAAATGGAAGCGCGACAAGCCCGCCCCACCGCTAAGCCTTCCGACGGTTTTTTGTATCGGTCGTTGAACTTGTCACTAAGTTGGTCACTAAGTCGGTTGCTAAGTCGGTTGCTAAGTCGGTTACCAAGCTGGTGACTAAATTCGTCGTCGAACAGGCCCGGCGCTATCACCGAATAGCAGGCAACTCCCGCACCGCCTTCATTGCCCCTTCACCCACAGCCGCACCAAACTTTTTGGCCAGGCGCTCGGCCACGTTGTCGCGGCGGGTGTAGTCAACGATTTCTTCTTGTTTTACCACTTCACGGGCCACGTATTCCAGCGTGCCCAGCTTGTCAGCCAAACCCAGCTCAATGGCTTGCTGGCCGGTCCAAAACAGGCCGCTGAACATTTCGGGGGTTTCTTTCAAGCGTGTGCCGCGGCCCGCCTTGACCACGCCAATAAACTGCTGGTGAATCTGGTTGAGCATGGCTTGGGCAAACGCGCGCTGGGTGTCGGTTTGCTTGCTAAATGGATCTAAGAAACCCTTGTTTTCACCAGCTGTCAGCAAGCGGCGTTCAACGCCCAGCTTGTCCATCAGCCCGGTAAAACCAAAACCGTCCATCAGCACACCGATGCTGCCCACAATGCTGGCTTTGTCGACAAAAATCTGATCAGCCGAAACAGCAATGTAGTAAGCGGCTGAGGCGCAGGTTTCTTCAACCACCGCATACACCGGTTTGTTGTGTTTGGTTTTCAAGCGGCGGATTTCGTCGTTCATCATGCCGGCCTGCACGGGGCTGCCGCCGGGGGAATTAATAAGCAGCACCACGGCTTTGGCACCGTCGTCCTCAAACGCGGCTTTCAGAGCGGCGTTGATGAACTCGGCGCTAGCGTCGGCCCCGGCGGCTATTTCGCCTTTGATCTCGACCACTGCGGTGTGCGCCGTGCTGGTGCTGGCGGTGGGCGCGCCCCGGTGCATGACCAGCCACACCAGCGCAATAAAAAATGCCAACCAGGCCAGGCGGGTGAAAGCTTTCCAGCGCCGGGTGGCTCTTTGCTCGTTCAGTGACGCGAAAGCCAGCTTTTCAAGCGTGTTGCGTTCCCAACCATGCGTGACAGTCGGGTCATTTTTAAACTTTGCATCTGCTACTTTTTCGGGAGCAGCTTGCGCTCTGTTTACTTGGGCTATAGCCTCATTTGCCTCATTTTTTTGGTCATTGAGCGCATTATCGGCAGATTTCTCAGAATCGGGGCGGTTGTTTTCAGTCATGACTCTAGTTTATGGTTTTATCCGAACTCTGGCGGTTTAAGGTTGTAAGCGGTTTGCCAATAAATGACGCCGCCGTTGTCGACAAGATTGATTTTGACGAGGCCGCCCTGGCACGGGCCGCCCACACACTGCCCGGTATCTGGCAGGTAAGCCGCGCCGTGACTGGCGCACAGCAGCCATTGCCCGGTGGCGTCAAACACCCGGTTGGGTTGCCAGTCCAACTCCATCGCCACATGGGTGCAGCGGTTTAGGTAGGCGTGGGCTGCGCCGTTGAACCTGACGGCAAATGCTCGGCACGTTTGGCCCGCGTAAACCACATCAAATGGCACGGCATGACCTCCTTCGGCCAGGTCGCCTGAACTGCAAAGGGGCAGCAAGTCTTCCACGATGAGTTAGCCGTTTTCTAGCAACCAGTCGTGCATGTCTTGCACCGAATGGGCGATGTGCAGCGGCTCGAGTGCCGCAAACGCGCTGGGCTCATGCGCGCCGTAGCTCACGCCTAGGCTGGGGCAACCTGCGTTGAGTGCCATTTGCAAGTCGTGCGTTGTGTCGCCCACCATCAACGTGCGCTTCGCCGTCGTGCCCAGCTCGGCCATCAGCTCGTGCAGCATTTTGGGGTCAGGCTTGCCAGCGGTTTTGTCCGCCGTACGAGAGGCATCAAACACGCCTTTGAGTTGCACGGATTGCAGCGCTTCGTCTAAACCCTGACGTGATTTGCCCGTGGCCACTGCCAGCAAATAACCCTGTGTTTTCAAGTCAGCCAGCAGCGGTAGTACCCCGTCAAACAAACTCAAATCATGGGCATGCAACTGGTAGTGGTGCCGATAGCGTTCACCCAGCTGCGGGTATTTGTGTTGCGGCACATCAGGCGCGGCATGGGCCAGAGCCTGCATCAGGCCCAGGCCGATCACATAGGCCGCGTCTTTGTCTGAAGGTACCGTGCCGCCCACGTCTTTAACCGCCGCCTGAATGCAACGGGTGATGATTTGGGTAGAGTCAAATAGCGTGCCGTCCCAGTCGAAGGCGATCAAGTCAAATTTTCTGGGTTTCATGTCGTGATTGTCATGGACTCTGGCAAAAACTGCTGCAACTCAGGCGGCAGCTCAGCGGTTAGATGCACCACCTTGCGCAATTTGGGGTGGTTGAACTTCAAACTCCACGCGTGCAAAAACATGCGCTTCAAGCTGGGTGTGCTGGGGCTTGTTTTTTGCAGCGTTTTGTTCAGCTCAAAGTCGCCGTATTTGTCGTCACCCGCAATCGGGTGGCCGGCATCGGCCAGGTGCACCCTGATCTGATGGGTGCGGCCGGTTTTGATGGTGACCTCCAGCAGAGTGAACCGACCATCAGCCAACGTGTTTTTGACCTTCACCAGCGTGATGGAGCGCATGCCGTCGGGGTGGTCGTTGGCAACAACCTTAACGCGGCGCTCCCCGTTCGGCGACTCGTATTTATGCAGCGCTTTGTCAATCACCCTTTGATTGGCGGGCCACGCGCCTTTGACCAAGGCGAGGTACACCTTGTCAGTTTCACGCTCCCTGAATTGCTCTTGCAGCAGTTTGAGGGCCATGCGCCGCTTGGCGATCAGCAGCACGCCGCTGGTTTCGCGGTCCAGCCGGTGCACCAGCTCTAAAAAGTCTGATTCAGGCCGGGCCATGCGCAGCTGCTCAATCACGCCATAGCTCACGCCGCTGCCACCGTGCACCGCCACGCCGGCGGGTTTGTCAATGGCGAGCACAAAGTCGTCTTCAAACAAAACCGGGAATTCAGCCGCCGGGGCAAAACCGCCGACGGTGGACATTGCGCCGTGGCGCATGACCTCGCGCGCATGGTCCTGCGCCGCGTTGATGGCGACGGCTTTTTGCTCGGCTCGCTCCGACGTACGCACCGGCGGCAAACGCACAACATCCCCAGCCTCAACCCGGGTATCAGCTTGCGCCCGGCCTTTGTTGATACGCACCTCGCCACTGCGAATGATTCGGTACACATGGGTTTTGGGCACGCCTTTGAGCTGTCGGATCAAAAAATTGTCCAGCCGCTGGCCTGCGTAATCCTCGTCGACCGTGACAAAGGTCGCGGCCGGGTTTGAGCCTACTGAATTGTTGGATGCTGCCCCTATAATGTGATTCACTAGCGTTGTGGTGTAAGTTGTTGATTTGCTTGGATTTTAGTCCACGCGCAGCAAGAGTCACCCCAACAGCGCTAGAAGGTCGATGCCAGTTCAAGAGATGCCGCCCCAGGCCGCGTCCCTTGAAAACAAGTCGACGTTTTGCGAATTTAACGACGGAATACCCAAGCAAGTAGCTTTCCTTTACATAGCGGGGCTGCTTGCGGATCTTGGTGAGAAAAAAGTCTTTTTAACGGTCGCCTTTTGAATGACAACGCTGTTTAACCTGATCGACATGTACCTGCGGAGCTTTTTAGCCCCGTTTTTTGGTATAAATCAGCCTGCAGTCCTTGTATTACGGGCACGAGCAGCTATTAAAAATATAGCTATCCTTGCTGTAACCGAACTGACTCCTGCTCGCCCCATCCACGCGCCTACGCTCCAAGCCCCTGCCTGACTGATTTATCAGTTGGCAGACAAGCTACAGAGCTCTCCGGCAATTCCCCACGTTCGCATTGCGTCTGCTACGGCATCGTTGGCTCATTTTTGAGCTGGTGAAGATGTTAGGAGTACGCACATGAAACGCATGTTGATCAATGCCACCCAGGCAGAAGAACGCCGTTTGGCGATTGTTGACGGGCAAAAACTGCTCGATTATGAAATTGAAATTGAAGGGCGCGAGCAGCGCAAGGGAAACATTTACAAAGCGGTCGTCACCCGCGTAGAGCCGTCACTTGAAGCCTGCTTTGTCGATTACGGTGAAGACCGTCACGGTTTTTTGCCGTTTAAAGAAATCTCCCGCAATTACTTTGCCGCTGGCGTATCGGTTGGTCAGGCGCGCATCCAGGACGTGATTCGCGAAGGCCAGGAACTGATGGTTCAGGTTGAAAAAGAAGAGCGCGGCAACAAAGGGGCTGCGCTAACGACCTTTGTATCCCTCGCAGGCCGTTACGTGGTGCTGATGCCCAACAACCCGCGCGGCGGTGGTGTGAGCCGCCGTATTGAAGGCGAAGACCGGGCCGAGCTGAAAGAAAACATGGACCAGCTGGAATACCCAGCCGGTGCCAGCATCATTGCCCGCACGGCTGGCATTGGCCGCAGCGCGCCTGAGCTGCAATGGGACTTGAACTATTTGATCAAGCTGTGGACGGCGATTGAAGGCGCTGGCAAAGGCGGCAAAGGCGCGTTCTTGATCTATCAAGAATCCAGTTTGGTGATTCGCGCCATTCGCGACTACTTCAACAGCGACATCGGCGACATTTTGTTTGACACCGATGACGTGTACGAGCAGGCCAAGCAGTTCATGGACCACGTGATGCCCGAGCATGCGCACCGCGTGAAGCGTTACCGCGACGACGCACCGTTGTTCAGCCGTTTTCAAATTGAGCATCAAATTGAATCGGCCTACGCACGCACCGTGCAGCTGCCTTCAGGCGGCGCGATTGTGATTGACCAGACCGAGGCCTTGGTGTCAGTTGACGTCAACTCGGCACGCGCCATCAAAGGCGGCGACATTGAAGAAACCGCCACTCGCACCAATTTAGAAGCCGCCGATGAAGTAGCCCGCCAAATGCGCCTGCGTGACCTGGGCGGCCTGGTGGTGATTGACTTTATCGACATGGAGGAATCTCGAAACCGCCGCGATGTAGAAAACCGCTTGCGCGACGCGCTGCGCCAAGACCGTGCACGGGTTCAGTTCGGCACCATCAGCAAGTTTGGCCTGATGGAAATGAGCCGCCAGCGCCTGCGCCCAACGCTGAGCGAAGGCGCGTCCATCCCTTGCCCGCGTTGCGGTGGCTCGGGCCACATTCGCGATACCGAAAGCTCAGCATTGCAAATTTTGCGGATCATTCAGGAAGAGTCGCTCAAAGACAGCACGGCATCTGTTCTTTGCCAGGTACCTGTTGATGTTGCGGCTTTCTTGCTGAACGAAAAACGCTCAGAAATCAGCAAAATTGAAATGAAGCAGCGCATCAATGTGCTGATCGTGCCGAACAAAACGCTGGAAACACCGAATTACCGGCTTGAGCGCCTCAAGCACGACGACCCAAGGCTGGACAACATCGAAGCCAGCTACAAGATGGCCGACGACATTGAAGACCCCACCACGGTGACGCGTCGCAGCCAGGAAAAGCACAACAAGCAAGAGCCTGTCATCAAGGGCGTGTTGCCTGATGCGCCTGCGCCGATTGCGCCCGTTAAAGCTGAATTGAAGCCTGAAGCTCAGGCGGCTGCCCGGCCTGCACAGCGACCAGTGGCAGCAGCCGCTGCCCCGGCCGAAAAAGGCTTTTTTGGCTGGATAAAAGGTCTGTTCGGCGGCTCGGAAGCGCCAGCCACAGCACCGGCAGCCAGCGCAACTGCCCCAACTGAACGAGGAGGCGAAGCGCGCCGTGACGGCCGCGGTGAGCGCACTGAACGCAGCGGCGAGCGCGGTGGCCGTGATGGCCGCCGAGGTGGCCGAGGACGCAACGAACGCGGAGACCGACAAGAAGGTCGTCCAGAAGGTCGCCCGGAAGGCCGTGGCGAAAGCCGACCAGAGGCTCGCAATGAACAACGCAGTGAGCAACGAAATGATGGACGGCCTGCAGATGGCCGCAGCGGCGAGCGCCGCGAACGCGGTACTGACCCACGCACTGGCGAGCAGCGCGGTGACCCACGCAATGAGCGAGGCGAAGGCCAAGAGCAGCGCGAGCCGCGTCCACCGCGTGAGCCCAGAGAGCCAAAAGAAGGCGGACGTCAAGAGCGCCCCCGCCGTGAACGCGGCGAGCGTAGCGGCGAGCAGCGCCCCCCCGTAGACGCCACTGAGCAAGACATCGCGATGGCCAACAAAGCCGCCATGGCAGCGGCAATGGGCGGCACCGCGCCAGAAGCTGGTCAGGACGCTCCGCGCCGCGAGCGAGGTGATCGCGGTCGCCGCAATGACCGTCAAGGTGAGGCGCGAGGTGAGCGTCAGGACTTCGGTGATGCCGCAACTGCTGAGCTGACTACTGGGCCGGACGCAAACGCTTCTGCCGACAACCAGACGCAAGGCGATCAAGCAGATGCCGGCGATCAACGCCAGCCGCGTGAGCCACGTGAACGCCGCAGCCGCGACCGTTATGGCCGTGAACGTCGCGAGCGCGGCGATGCAGCACCTACCGGTGAAAACAGCAACGCTGAAGCAGGCGATAGCGCCCCGCTAACGGGCAGCAATTCATTGCCTGCACAGCAAAGTTTGTTGCAAAATGAACCGGTAGACCAAGTAATTCGGGCGCAAGCAGCTCCTGAATTAATAGCGGAAAAGGCCGTTCAGCCCACTGCTTCTGCTACAGCTCCAGTTGCGCCAGTCAGCGTAGCCGCCCCCGCAGCGCCGGCAGGTTTGCCTAAGGTGCAAGCCTACGATTTGCCGCTGCAAGACCTGGCTGTGGTGGCGCAGACCTCGGGTTTGCAATGGGTGAACTCCGACGCTAGCAAAATCGCCGAAGTAAAAGCGGCCATGGCACTTGAAGCCAAACCCGCGCATGTGCCGCGTGAGCGTCCGCCGCAAGTCGCGCAAACGCAAGCACCACTGGTGCTGGTAGAGACCAAACGTGACTTGAAAGACATGCAACTGCCGTTTGAAAAAACTTGAAACCGATCTGTCCGCCAAGCGGGCGGTTAAGGTTGTAATTAAACAAAAAAGCCCGCATCACGCGGGCTTTTTTATGGTGACTTCTTTCAGTTCAGGGCAGTTAAATTCAGCGATGAACTACAGCTCGGCCGCTTGCCGATAGGCCTCTGCAGCACCTTGTACGTCCCCGCGTTGCTCGGCTAAGCCAGCCAGCGTCCTGAAGGCATTGCGGCGCAGCCCGCTGTCTTGCAAGCCCAACACACTCAGCGCCAGCCACTGCCGCGCCTTGCCCCACAACTGGCGGCTGGCGCACGCCATGCCTGCCAGGTACTGCACATTGGCGTCACTGGGCCGCGCCAGTTGCGCCGCTTCAATGCGGGCTAGCCACTGTGCATCGAGCGAGTCGAGGCCGGGTTCAAGTGCGCCAATGAGTTTGATTCTGAAGCTGTCGCTCATGCTTGCGCCGGGCAGCATGGCGGCGCTCCAGGCAGGCAACAGCCACTGCCTCGCCACTTTTGCGTCGCCCTGCAAGGCCATCATTCGGGTTGCGGCGTGCACTGCCAGCTCGGGCATGGCGCGCTCAGTGTCGTCCAGCGCCATCCAGGCTTTAGTCAGTTGCGCCGCATCATGTGCATCGCTGAGCAGCTCTTGCCCCAGCCCGCGCACAATGCTTTGGGCCGCCTGTGGCGAAAACGCACGGTGTTTGCCCAGCAGGCGAGCGGTATCCAGTGCCACTGAGGTTTGCCGCAACTGCCGGGTTGCACGAAGCTTTAAACGCAGTGCCAGCGTACGGCGTGCCGCGCCCTGCGGCAGCTGACTCAAGGCGCCCAGTGCCGCCGCTGCATCGCGGTCGTCAAGGGCCCAGCGCGCCGCCCTGAACTGCACGCCTTCGCGAATCTCTTGCGCAAAGCGTGGCGCTGAGCTTTGCAGCGCCAGCGCCAAGTGCT
>JAYWFR010000155.1:0-10509 GCA_043778695.1 Polaromonas sp.
GGCGCACGGCCCCCGCGCTCGGCCCAGGTTCGGGTCCACCTGATCTGCACCATTCGCAGCATCAGCAGCATGCCCACCGCCACAGCTGCAAACGCCACAAAACCCCACAAATACGTGCCCAAGTGCTGTTTGGACTGGCCCATCAGATTGGGAATAAAGCCACCGCCCAAAGCGCCAATTTCACCAATCATGGAGCCCGCAACCGCTGTCGTTAGCGGCCAGCGCAGCGGCACCAACTGAAACAGCGCGCCGTTACCTGCCCCCAGTGCTGCAAAACACAGCATAAAAAGCAATGTAGTCACCACCAGTGACTGCCCCGCCATGCCGCATGCCACCAGCGTGATGGCCACCAGCACCAGCACGCTGCTTAATGTGTTGATGCCGCCCATCCGGTCAGAAATATAGCCGCCCACCACGCGCAAGGCAGACCCCATGACGGTGGCCAACATCGTTAGCTGGCCCGCTTCAATTTTCGTCACCTTGAACTGGTCATAAAAGTAAGTCGGCAAAAAACTCGCCAGGCCAATAAAGCCGCCGAACGTGACGATGTAAATCAGGCTGAAAGACCAGCCGTCTTTTTCAAACAGGCAGGCCGTGTGCTGGGACAAACTTTGGTGTTCACGGTCCGGTGGTTCTTTAGCAATGACCCACATCACCGCCATGGGCAGCAGCATGGTGCAAGCGGCCAGGCCGTACACCGTCGACCAGCCGTAAGCGGTGGCCAGTGGCGGCGCAAACAACACGGCCAGCACCGTGCCTGAGTTGCCCGCGCCAGCCAAACCCATCGCTAGGCCCTTGTGCTTGGGCGGGAACCAGCCAGAACCTAAGCTCAGTGCCACCCCAAAGCTGGCACCTGCAATGCCTAGCAGCACGCCCATGGCCAGCACTTCGTTGTAGGTGTTGACGAAAACATAACCGTAAAGCAGTGCGAGGATGATCAAGCCCATCTCGACCATGGCGGCGTTTTTTCGGCCAATGTACTGAGCCAACACACCGAGCGGAAACCGCATGAAAGCGCCGGCCAGAATTGGCACAGAGATCATGAAACCTTTTTGTGCAGCGGTCAGATTAAACGTCTCACTGATAAACGGCGCCATCGCGCCGTTCAACACCCAAATAGCAAAGCAAAAGTCAAAATACAAAAAAGCTGCGAGCAACGTGGGCCAGTGGCCTGATTTTAAAAAACTCTTAAAGTCGCCAGCCATTGAATACTCCGAAAAATTAATTGCTATCGATGGTGGGTAACTTGCAAATACAGTGCCAGTCGTTTCAACACAGCTATGCGTGAAAGTTTTACCGAAACTTTGCTGCGCTGCACCAAAGGCGGGCGACTTGTGCGCTTGTGCAGTAATGCGGGCGCAAATATTGCTTACATTGGTGCATGGCATTTGAAATAGACATTGGCTTCGTATCTGTCACGGGCCGCAAAAATATCAACGAGGATTTTTGCGCCGCCATGCTGCCCGAGCCCGGGCAAGAGGCGATGGGCTCCATCGTGGCGATTGCTGATGGTGTCAGCACCGGAGGCATGGGGCGTGAGGCTGCGCAAACCACCGTCACCAGTTTGGTACGTGACTATTTCGGCACGCCTCAAACGTGGGACACCACGGTAGCGATGGACCGCATCATCAGCGCGCAAAACGCCTGGCTGTCAGGGTTAAACAAGCGCAGGCAGCCGGTGCTGGGGCTCACCACACTGACTGCCGTGGTGCTGCGGGGGCAGTCATACGCGCTGGCGCATGTGGGCGACACGCGTGCTTATTTGCTGCGCGACGGGCAGTTAAGCCAGCTAACCACCGACCACGTTGTAGACCACCCCGACCTGCGCCACCAGCTGCTACGCTGCGTCGGGGCCGAGGACAATGTGGTGGTTGACTATTTACAGGGCGACTTGCTGGTGGGAGACGTGTTTTTGCTGATGTCAGACGGCGTTCACCATGTGCTGAGCAACAAGCGCATCTGGGCGATGGCGGCACGCTTGGAAGCCAGCGACGGCGGTATCGACGCCCAAGGACTGTGCCGACAGCTGGTTGATGCTGCGCTTGAGGCGGGCACACAAGACAACGCCACTGCCCTGGTGGTGCGCGTGCAGGGCTTGTTGGACGCCAGCTTGCAGGATGAAAACCGCCATTCGTTGGCCTTGCCAATACCAGCTCGTTTTAAAGTGGGTGATGCCGTGGACGGTTTTATTGTGACTGCACCGGTAGCCGACAACGGCATCAACGTGCTTTACCAAATTCGCGATCTGGCGTCGCAAAAGCTCTACGCCCTTAAAACCCTGCACCCCGCTAGAGCCCATGACCCAGAGGAGCGCGCCATGCTGGCACACGAAGCCTGGCTGGCCAAGCGCATGCAGTCGTCCAGCGCGGCCGAATACTTTGTCAACATCCATGACAAACTGCCCAATGGCCAAACGCCCAGCGCTTTTTACCTGCTGTACGACTGGCACAGCGGCGAGACATTGCAGCAGCAACTCGATGCCCGGTTGCGCTTTGCCGTGCCGCAGGCTATTCAGGCAGCGGTGCAAGTCGCCAAGGCACTCGGCCGGCTGCACCGGCAAAACGTCATTCACCGCGACATCAAACCCGCCAACCTGCACCAGGGTGAAGACGGCGTGCTGCGCGTGCTCGACCTCGGCGTCGCCCTGTCAGGCCGCGAGCCTGAGGCTCTACGAGTGCTGCACGCAGGCACGCCCAGCTACATCAACCCTGAACAATGGGGCTTTGGTCAAAGGGCAGGTGGGAGCGAAGAGCCCCTACCCGAGCCGCCCGATGCCCAAAGTGATTTGTTCGCCCTGGGCGTGACGCTGTACCAGTTGCTGACCGGCAAGCTGCCCTATGGCGACGTGCTGCCCTACCAGGTGGGCCGCTACTACCGCGACGCAACAGCCCCCAGCCGTCACAACCCCGAGGTGCCCATATGGCTAGACAACGTCGTGCTTAAAGCCACGTCACGCGACAAAAAGCAGCGCTTTGAAACGGCCGAGGAGATGCTGCTGGCGCTAGAAAGAGGCGCATCCCGCCCCTTAAGTGCACCCGGCTCAAATGCCCTCATGCAGCGCGACGACACTGTGCTGTGGAAGCTGGCATTGGCGGTCAGTGTGCTGTTTAACTTGCTGCTGGTTTATTGGCTGCTGTATTTACCGAGGTAGATTTACTTTATGCTTACTATTCTTTTAGGAGCTGCTTGCGCACGTATCATATGGGCTAGTGGCTGATTTAGTGCATAACAATCACGCACGCCAGACGGGGACTTGCCTCGTCTGGTGCGTTTGGTTTTACTTTTGCGCGCGAATTTTCAACAGCTGGTTTTGCGTTTCAATCCAGGTGTCCATGCCCACTTCTGCGGCGATTTGCGCGTACACGCGGGTCAGCTTGTTGCGCATGCGGTCGGCTTCGGCGCGGGGCAGTTCGTTGACTTGCATGCCTTTGCCTTTTAAGTCAGCGACGGCTTTGGCGGCTTCTTCGCGGGTGTCTTTGCGTTCAAAGTCGCGGCTGGTTTTTGCGGCGTCGTTCAAGATCTTTTGTTCGTCCTTTGACAAGCTGTCCCACCACTTTTTGCTAACCAACACGATCCACGGGCTGTAGACGTGATTGGTCACGGTCAGGTACTTTTGCACTTCATAAAACTTGCTTGACAAAATCGTGTTGTATGGGTTTTCCTGGCCATCGACGGTGTTGGTTTCGAGTGCGCCAAAAAGCTCTGAAAAAGCCATGGGAATAGCGTTTGCGCCTAGCGTTTTAAAGCTGGTTAAAAACACGTTGTTTTGCATGACGCGCAGCTTGATGCCGTCGAGGTCTTCCATTTTGTTGACCGGGCGTTTGCTGTTGGTCAGGTTTCTAAAACCGTTCTCCCAGTACGCCAGGCCTACCAGCCCTTTGTCTTGCAGCTTGGCTTTGATTTTGTCGCCAATCGGGCCGTCCAGCAGCGCGTCAGCCTCTTTGGCGTTGCTGAACAAAAACGGTGTGTCCCACAGCGCCATTTCTTTAGTGATACCGACGAGCGTGGCGGTAGAGCCCACCATCATTTCTTGCGCGCCGCCAATCAGTGCTTGTTGCATTTGGGTGTCGGGGCCAAGAGCTGCCGCGCCGATAGCGCGCACCTTCATTTTGCCGCCAGAGGCCTTTTCAACCGCCTCTGCAAACACCTTGGCTGCGCGGCCCTGGTTGCTAACTTCGTTCAGGCCGTAGCCAAAGCGGATCAGGCGGGGCTTGATGTCTTGCGACAGTGCAGCGAAAGGAATGGCGAGTGTGGCGACCGTGGCGGCAGCGATGAGGGTGCGTCTAAAAAAAGTCATGAAAGTCTCCGTTGGTTTGGGTTGATAAAAAGTTGGGAACAAGAAAAAATTAGCGCATCCACGCCACGGGGGCGGTGACGAGCTGCGGGAAAATCACAAAAGTGGTCAGGATGATCAGGTAGGTGATAAGAAACGGATTCACACCCTTGATCACCTGGTGCATCGATATGCGGCCAACACCCGCCACCACATTGAGTACCGTGCCCACGGGCGGGGTGATCAGGCCAATCGCGCCGTTCAAAATAAACATCAGGCCGAAGTACACCGGGTCAATGCCCGCCTTCACAGCAATCGGCAGCATGACCGGGGCAAAGATCAAAATCGTTGGTGTTAAATCAAGCGCCGTGCCAATCACGATCAACGCAATCATCATGACCGCCATCAGCACGCGTGGGCTGTCAACCAACGGGCCGAGCCATGCGACCAAAACGCTGGGCAGATCAGCCAGCGTGATCATGTAGCTGGCGACCTGCGCACCAGCACACAAGAACATCACAATCGCGGTGGTTTTGGCAGCGCGCACCAGCACACCGTTAATCTCGGGCAGCTTCATTTCACGGTGAATGAAGAGGGCGACGACCAGCGCATAAAACGCCGCCACCACAGCCGCTTCAGTCGGCGTGAAGATACCGGTCTTCATGCCGCCGATGATGATGAGCGGCATCAACAGCGCCCAAAACGCTTTGACGGTGGCGCGCAGTTTTTCCTTAAAGGGCAGGGCGGTGCCGCTGGGCAAGTCCATCTTGCGCAGCACCAAATTCCACGCAATAACCAGGCCTACGCCCATGATGAGGCCGGGCACGATGCCGGATATAAACAGCGCTGAGATCGAGGTGTTGGTGGTCACGCCATAAATCACAAACGGCATTGACGGCGGAATGATCGGCGCGATGATGCCGCCCGATGCAATCAAGCCCGCTGAGGTGTGCATCGGGTAGCCCTGACTGCGCATCATGGGCAACAAAATGGTGGCCAGTGCGGCTGTGTCGGCCAGCGCCGAGCCGCTCATCGATGCCATCAGCACCGCCGCGCCAATGGCCACGTAACCCAGGCCGCCGCGGATGTGCCCCACCCAGGCCTGCGCCATGGTGATGATGCGGCCACTGATGCCGCCGGAGTTCATCAACTCGCCCGCCAGAATAAAAAATGGTACGGCCAGCAGCGGAAAGCTGTCAACCCCGGCCACCAGGTTTTGTGCCAGCAGCTGCGTGTCCCAAAAGCCCAATACAAAGGCCATGCCAGCGCCTGTTAGCACCAGGGCTAATGCCATATTCATGCCAATGCCCATCAGCAGCAGCATGCCGGCAGAAAAGACGATAAAAGCCAAGGCTTCGTTGGTTAAACCAAACATAATTTTTATTCCACTTCTACGCCGTGACCAAGGTCCAGCGGGGTTTGTTTCATTAATTCCCATAGCGCCATCAGCGCGATGGACGCGGTGCACAGCAGGGCGGGTAACGGCAGCAGCGCGCTTGAATAGCCCATTACCACTGACTTGCCGCCTAGCCCGACCACTACTTGTTGCCATGCGCCCCAGGCCACCAGACTGCTGCCCAAAATCACCAACAGACGAATGAATATGGTCATCAGCTTCATAGAAACTGGTTTGCTTCGCAGCAGCGCCACCAGCGACGTGAACGCCATATGCTCGCCGGCCGGGTAGGCGGCCGTAGCGCCAATAAACACCATCCACACAAACAGCAGACGGCTAAGCTCTTCACTGGCGGCAATGCCGCTACCAAAACCGTAGCGCATAACGACGTTGATAAATACAGCGACTGCCATCACGCCCAGGCAACTGGCCATCAAGACGTTACAGATTTTTTGAAACGGTTTTGTCACGACGGTGCTGTGAACGTTGCTACTCATACTTGCTCCTTTTTAAGTGGGTTCTCGTTGGCAAGCCAACGGCAGACTTGCGCCGTCAGTGTTGCCAGCGGCAGCAGTGCATCAACACGCAGCACACCTGGCTCGCCAGTGGGCACCTCCAGCGTGCTGAACTGGCTGCTAATTAAGCTGGCTGAGAAAAAATGAGTGGCTGCCCGTGCCGCTACGCGGGCTGCGGCATGGTCGCGGCTGATGTCGAGGAAGACAAAGTTCAGGCCAGGGGCGGACTGGCGCAATTGATCGCGGTAAGCGCGCTTAAGTGCCGAGCAGGTTAGCACCAAAGCGCTGGGGTGCTTATGCAGTTGCGCCCCCAAAGCAGCTAGCCAGCCAGCGCGGTCGGCGTCAGTCAATGCAACGCCGCGCTGCATCTTGGTTAGGTTCTCGGCGCTGTGGTGGTCGTCGCCCTCCACAATCTGTAGCCCCAGTTGCTGCGCCACCGCAACCCCCAAGCTTGACTTGCCGCAACCGGCAACACCCATGATGACAATTGAATTCATAACTTGATTGATCTGCTGTGCATCTGGCTAGCGCTATCCTAAAATGTTAAAAAAAACAATGAATCGACTTGAGATGTTTTGCCCAGCGCTATGCTCAGCGCTATGCAGTCAGCTAATCTGTCAAATTGTTTTTGGACAGCGCTATCCTATGCGATTATTACGCATTCAAAATTAGTAGTTACCCTAAACCGATGATCTCCCCTATGCCCCGCTCACGTGCCACCGGCCGCGTCACGCTGGCTGATGTGGCACGCGACGCTGATGTCAGCCCCATCACCGTGTCGCGAGCGCTACGCGGCGAGCGTGCGGTCGACGCCGTGTTAGTGGCCCGTGTGCAGGCCGCGGTCAGCAAGCTGGGCTATGTGCCAGACCCGGCCGCGCGCGCTCTGGCGTCAAAACGCAGCTCGCATGTGGCAGTGCTGATCCCTATGCTGTCCAACGCCTTGTTTGTCGACCTGCTTGAGGCCGCGCAAAGCACGTTGCGCGCTGCGGGCTACCAAACACTGATGGCGGTGACGCATTACAACGCCAGCGAAGAAGAGCATTTGCTGCGCGAACAATTGCAGCATCGCCCCGCAGGCTTGCTGGTCACCGGCCTGGAACGCAGCGACGCGACGCGCCAGCTGATTGCGCAAAGCGGTGTGCCGTGTGTGCACTTGATGGAGGCCAGCGGCAGCCCCGGCGTGTACAGCGTCGGCTTTTCGCAAGTTGATGCCAGCGCCGAGATGACGCGCCACCTGCTGCAAAAAGGCCGCAAGCGGGTGGCCTTTGCGGGCGCGCAACTCGACTCACGCACCCTACAGCGCCTGGGCGGGTATCGTCAGGAGATGCGCAAGGCCAAGCTGGCTGATGCCAAGCTCGAATGGCTCAACCCTGCACCGTCGTCGTTGGCGCTGGGCGGCCAAATGTTTGAGCAAATCATGGGCCAGCAACCGGCGGTCGAAGCGATTTTTTTTGGCAATGACGACTTGGCCCAAGGCGCATTGCTGGCTGCGCTGCGGCTAAAAATAAAAGTACCACAACACGTGGCGATTGCTGGCTTCAACGACCTGACCGGCAGCGACCAAATGCTGCCGCCCCTGACAACCGTGCGCACCCCGCGCTCTGAAATTGGCAGCGCAGCGGCGGGCATGCTGCTCAGGCTGATGCGCGGCGAGTCAGTCGATGTGCCTGGCATTGACGTGGGCTATCAGCTGGTGGTGCGCGGTAGCACCTGATGCAGCATGAGGCGCAGCCGGTAAATGGTTAAGATCTTTGAATGTCTAACCACAACCCTTTTGAAATTCATGTGCATGGTGAAGTCCCGCTGCGCGACGACGTTACCTTTGAGCAGTTACAAGACGCGTTAAAGCCGCTGTGGAAGTATTCTGGTGCCAAGTCGCTGGCAGCAGCCGCTGAAAGCGCTTATGACGAAGAGCCCGGCATTCGTTTTGACGCCAAAGAGCATGTGCTGCAAATGTGCTGGACGGTACCCGGCGACGAAGACTTTCGCCAGGCGCTTGACGAAATGTGCATGGGCTTAAATGACCTGGCTGTTGCCGGCGCGCCGATTGAAGTCACGTTTTACGACGCCGACTTTGATGATGAAGACGACGACAGTGAAGACGACGAGGAAGCCAGGGACGACTTTGCCATGTATTTCGTCGGCCCGACGCCAGCGGCCATCATGCAAGTGCAACGCGACCTGTTGGTGCAAGACACCATTGGCCTGATGGAGCGGCATTTTGACGGCTCGGAGTTAAACGAAGTCATTGAGGCGATTGACCGCCTGTTTGAACGACGCTTTGACGCGCTGGTCAGCTCCATGCAGCTTGGCAAGCCGCCACGGGGGTCGGGTGGGTCGTCAGGTGGGTCAGGCCACGGCGGGGGACGCAAGCCGCGGCATTTGCACTGAGGTTTGGTAACTGCTATGGTTTGAGTAGCTGCTAGCGCCCGTATTACATGCGCGGCTTGCACTACGGCAGTAACTAGAGTCAGTGGCCGCGTCCACTGCGGCGCTGGCATCACTGCAGCGCTGTTACCGCGGCGGGCACATGCGCAGTTCGGAGCTGCCAGGCAGCTGTAAGCAGACATTGCGAAAGGCATGGCTACACGTAACGTACCTACCGCCATAAAGCTATATTTTTTGTAGCTGTTAGCGCACTACTTATATGGTCTAGCGCAACAAAAAGCTTTTAAAACCTCTGGTATTTGTCTGGCGGCAAAAATTCGTTTAAGGCGCGCCTCAACTCATGATGCGGCGTGGCTTCCTACAGACAGATAAGGGAAAACCCGTTAACTTCAAATTTGCTTGTAATGGCCTGGCAGTCGTCGAAGGCGCTTACCCGGCATTTCACCGTTTTTTAAGCCCGCGTCACCGCTTTCGAAAGCCAATGCCATGCCACGCTATCCCGCACCCACTTTGCTTTCAACTGCCCAACCAGCAAAGAAAATACCGTTCAACGCTTACTCAGTCTTGTTGATGTTGATGCTAGCCAGCTGCGGCAAAGGCCCTGCGGCTGGCCCTCCCGGCGCCGGGCCGGGCGGCAAGCCACCGCCTGCCGAAGTGGGTGTCGTCACCGTTGCCCTGGCTGATGTGGGTTTGGTCACCGAGCTGCCGGGTCGGCTTGAAGCGTCCCGGGTGGCGCAGGTCAGGGCGCGTGCCGCCGGAATTTTGCAGAAAAAATTGTTCCGCGAGGGCAGTGACGTCAGAGCGGGACAAGCGTTGTTCACGATTGACGCAGCGCCGTATGCGGCACTTAGCGCCAGTGCCAAGGCAAGCCAGGCCAAAGCCGAGGCCAACGCGCTGCAAACTACCGCTTTGGCAGATCGCTATAAAACGCTGGTCGAGGTCAACGCCGTGAGCAAACAAGAGTACGCCAATGCGGTTGCCGCCCAAAAGCAGGCGCAGGCCGACGTGGCGGTGGCCAAGGCCAATGTGCAAACGGCGGGCATTAATCTTGGCTATGCATCGGTCACGTCGCCCATCTCGGGCCGCATTGGCCGCGCACTGGTCACTGAAGGCGCGCTGGTCGGGCAGGGCGAAGCCACGCAGTTGGCGGTGGTGCAGCAGATCAATCCGCTGTACGTTAACTTCACGCAGTCTGCCGCTGAAGTGATGAAGCTGCGGGCCGCCATGGCGGGCGGGCAAATCAAGCAGGCCAACATTGCAGATGCGGCCAGCGTAGCAGTCGTGCTGGAGGATGGCACCCAATACGCCAAGCCGGGCCGGTTGCTGTTTTCTGACCTGACCGTAGACGCCACCACTGGGCAAATTACCCTGCGCGCAGAAGTGCCCAACCCCACCGGCGAGCTGCTGCCAGGTTTGTTTGTGCGCGTGCGGCTGGAGCAATCCCGCGCCAAAGACGCCATCACGCTGCCGCAGCAAGCCGTAACACGCACCAGCCAGGGCGACAGCGTGATGGTGGTAGGCGCAGACGGCAAAGTGAGTGCGCGGCCAGTGAAAATTGGCTCCGCTAAAGGCAATGATTGGGTGGTGCTCAGCGGCCTTGCTGCTGGCGAGCAAGTCATGGTCGATGGCTTTCAAAAATTGCAACCGGGAGCAGTGGTCAAACCCGTGCCGTGGCAATCACCTGGCAGCAAGGCTGCCGCTGCATCCCCTACCGCCTCGGCCGCGCCGGGCCTGCCCGCCGCGCCTGCAGCGTCCAGCGCTTCTGCCCCTGTAGCTGCAAAATAAGGAGCAGCGCACATGGCCAAGTTTTTTATTGATCGCCCTATTTTTGCATGGGTGATTGCACTGTTTATCGTGGTGATGGGCAGCATCGCCGTCACGCAGCTGCCAATTTCGCAGTACCCGCCGGTAGCGCCGCCCTCGATTGTGGTGTCGGC
>JAYWFR010000156.1:0-10478 GCA_043778695.1 Polaromonas sp.
AAGCAAACCCGTTTGTGAGTCGCCCCACTCGAAAAACCGCGCTAAGTCGTTGTCACGTATAGAAAATTCGTGACTTCTACTGAAATTTACCGGACAGTAGTGTTTTTAGATACATTTTAGGGCTGTAGCCCATATGAATAGTGCGCTATCAGCTACTGATTTAGTAGCATAACTCCACGGCTACACAGCGTCTAGGTTTCACGCCTTGGCAGCTTCTCGCGCCAGTCGTTCACTCTTCCAATACACATCGTCGCCGCCGTTCATTCGGTTAAGCACGCGAGACAACACAAACAGCAGGTCGCTCAAGCGGTTCAGGTACTGGCGCGGCGCATCCTTCAGTGCTTCGGCAGAACCGAGAGCCACCACGGCACGCTCGGTGCGGCGTGCGACAGTGCGGCAGACATGGGCTTGCGACGCCGCACGCGAGCCAGCGGGCAAGATAAATTCAGCCAGCCTGGGCAGTGCGGCGTTGTGTTCTTCTAATGCTGCATCAAGCTGGGCCACGGCCTCCGGCTTGAGCAGCTCGTAACCCGGAATGCTGAGTTCGCCGCCCAGGTTAAACAGCTGGTGCTGCACCTCGACCAGCAAGCTGCGCACGCCGTCTGGCATGGCTTCACACAGCAGCACGCCGATGTTGGAGTTCAGCTCGTCCACGTCGCCCATGGCGTGCACGCGCAGGCTGTCTTTGCTGACGCGGGTGTTGTCGCCCAGGCCAGTGGTGCCGTTGTCACCGGTGCGGGTAGCGATTTGTGTGAGTCTGTTGGCCATGAAAAACCTGTGTTGACGGGTGGTGGTAGGTGCTGTGGATGCGCGTTACTAGGGGCAAGAAAATGTGTCGCCCTGCGGCTTGATGTGGTGTGGGGAAACGCATTGAAAGAGTGCTGGTCAAGCACGGTTTGATGCGTTGCAATAGCTACTTCTTAACTCTACAGGCATTGCCTGGTATTCCTCATGAAACGTTCGACAAAGCATTTTATTCCCAACTTTGAATTGCGCAGCGTGCTGCTGATGTCCGCCCTGGTATTGGGTGGGGCCACAGCAGCTCTGGCGCAGTCTACAGCCGCACCCATGGCTGCCAGCCCACAGGCTAACGCGACGGCCAAAGAACTGGACGCCGCCTTTGCCAAGGCAGATACAAACAAGGACGGCAAGCTGGACAAAAAAGAAGCTCAGATGATGCCGTCGGTGGCGGACCGTTTTGAGCAACTCGACGCCAATGGCGATGGGTTTATCTCGCGTGAAGAGTTCAGCAAAGCAGCTGGCTCGTAACCCGCTTTCGCTAGCGTAATTACTCTTAGCCAGTGCACTTTTAGCTAGCGATCTTGCTCAATCAAAAAGCCTGCCGTGCAGTCCAGCGCGGCGGGCTTTTCTGTGTGCGGCTGTGCTGGTTTTACCGGGCGGTATGTGCCAGCAGCTGGTGCGCTGCATTTGAATTGCAGTTTTCAGAAGTTTGTCACGAAAGCGCTTTTGCTGAAGCCGGGCGATGGCGGTGGCGGCTCGCAGCACCCCTAAACTTCGGATGGTTCCTAAGTGAGGCGGAATCACTAACTAACATCCGAAGGCTTTTTCATGAACAAAACGACTTTTATTTCGGTAACCACACAAGCTTGGCTGCGCCCCACGTTTGCGCTCACCACAGGTCTGGCGCTGACGGTCTTGCTAGCAGGTTGTGCAACACCGCCGCCACCGCCAGCACCGCCGGTAGTTGCCGCCTACAGTGGCCCTAGCCTGGCAATTGAGCAAACCGATCGAGGGGTGCAGATTTTTTTACCCAGCACGGTGTTGTTTGATGCGGGAAAAGCAGAGTTCAAACAGGCCGAAGCTGCGCCCTACCTGGACCGGTTGGCCAAGCTGCTGACTGAAAAAACGAAAAACAATGTGGCGGTTGAAGGCCATACCGACAACTCAGGCACAGCGGCGGGCAATCAAAAGCTGTCAGAGCAACGCGCCGAGGTGGTTCGTGCGGCGCTAGCGCAGCGCGGCGTGCCAAGCGAGCGCCTGTCGGCTGTGGGCTACTCGTTTAATCGCCCGATGGCATCGAACGCCACCGACCCGGGCAAGGCGGTGAACCGCAGGGTCGAGCTGATTATTCTGGACGAAAAAGTCGCCAACATCACGCAGGGCGAGCCTGCAGCGTCGTTTGAGTCCGCCTTTGACAAGCTGAAAAAGATGGTCGAAGACGGCTTGATCAAGCCGATGACGCCCGGAGCCAAGTGATGGATCGCCGTGTTTTTATAGCCAGCGCGGGCGCGCTGACAGCCGGTCAGTCGTGGGCGCAATCGTCGGCGTCACCACCGGCTGGTGGTGCGCGGCAGTTCAAGGTTGGCTTGGCGCTTGGCGCAGGCGCGGCGCGTGGTTTTTCGCACATCGGCGTGCTCAAGTCACTGGACCAGGCCGGCATCAAGGCCGACGTGATTGCCGGCACCAGTGCGGGTTCATTGGTGGGTGTTTTTTATGCAGCGGGTTTTACACCGTGGCAAATGGAAGACGTGGCACTCAAGGTGCGCGATATTGACGTGGCCGATATGAGCACCGCCAGCAAGCGCGGCATGTTTGCCGGGGAAGCGCTGCAAAAGCTGGTCAACAGCTACGTGAAAAATGCACCCATTGAAAGCTTCAAAATCCCGTTTGGCGCGGTAGCCACTGACCTGCGCAATGGCGACATGGTGCTGATGCGAACCGGCGATGCAGGCCAGGCGGTGCGGGCATCATGCAGCATACCGGGGGTGTTTGTGCCGGCGTCGATTGGCGGCAAAGAGCTGGTTGACGGTGGGTTGACCAGTCCGCTGCCGGTGCAGGCGACGCGGCAAATGGGAGCTGATTTTGTCATTGGCGTTGACGTGGGTGCCAAGCCGCAAAACCCGATTCAATCGGGCCTGTACGAAGTGCTGCTGCAGTCGTTCGAAGTGATGGGGCGGGCACTGACCAAGGCTGAGGCCACACAGGCCGACTTCATGATTCGCCCTGACAACGCCAAGTTCTCAAGCACCGACTTTGCGGCGCGCAAAGAATTGATTCAAGCCGGCTATGAAGCCAGTGAGGCCGTGCTGGCCAAGCTGAAATTGACGCTGACCAGCGCTCGCATCAAAAAGAGAGCTTGACCGCCAAGGCGGGTAAGAGTTGACCGGCCCCGTGGCTGCCGGAAAGCCTGCCACGCCCGCGCTCGTTACAAGCGCCGCAAATCTGCTGGTGCCCTATGCAAAGCGGCCGAGAAAAGCGACCACCCAAAAATGGTCTGTATCAGCGCACTAGCGCTGAGTTTGGCAGGGGTCATAAATCGCTTCATAATGTTTGATAAAGCGGCTTGCAGTCTGTGAAACTGCTTTGGCTTTGTACATTTTTCGAATGGCACCTTTGGAGTCACCATGAACGCCCCGCTGCCTCAACACGTTTCTCAGCACTTGCTGCCCGAAATTGCTCAGCGCGAAACACCTGCAGCTTTCGTTGCTGCATTAAAAGTGCGCTTTGCAGACCGCTGCTCCACCGCGCTGGTGGTGCGTGAGCAGCATGGCCGCGACGAATCGTCGTTCGCTGCGCCGCCGCCATCAGCGGTGGTGTTTGCCGAGAGCACGCAAGATGTAGCGGATGCCGTCAAACTGGCTGCATTGCACAACGTGCCGGTGATTCCGTTTGGCGTGGGTACCTCGCTTGAAGGCCATTTGTTGGCCGTGCAAGGCGGTATCAGCATTGACGTGAGCCGCATGAACAAGGTGCTGCACATCAATGCTGAGGACCTGACCGTGACCGTGCAGGCGGGCCTCACCCGCAAGCAGCTCAATGAAGCCGTCAAAAGCACCGGTCTGTTCTTTCCCATTGACCCCGGCGCGGATGCGACGCTGGGCGGCATGAGCGCGACCCGCGCCAGCGGCACAAACGCCGTGCGCTACGGCACCATGCGCGAAAACGTGCTGGCCCTTGAGGTGGTGACTGCCAGTGGTGAAGTGATCCGCACGGGCACGCGGGCCAAAAAATCATCAGCGGGCTACGACTTGACGCGCCTGATGGTCGGCAGTGAAGGCACGCTGGGCGTGATCACGGAAGTCACCGTGAAGCTCTACCCGCTGCCCGAGGCCATCAGCGCGGCGGTGTGCTCGTTCCCGAGTATTGAAGCCGCTGTGCGCACCACAATTGAAGTGATTCAAATGGGCATACCGATTGCGCGGGTGGAGCTGATTGACGGCAACACGATACGCATGGTGAACGCGCATTCAAAAACCGCGCTTAGTGAATCGCCGATGCTGCTGATGGAATTTCATGGTTCGCCGAGCAGTGTTAAAGAGCAAGCCGAGCTGGTGCAAGAAATTGCCAGTAACCACGGCAGCGCTGCGTTTGAGTGGGCCAGCACGCCCGAAGAGCGCACCCGGCTGTGGGCGGCCCGGCACAACGCTTACTTTGCCGCGATTCAGTCACGGCCAGGTTGCCGGGCGATTTCAACCGACACCTGCGTGCCTATTTCACGCTTGGCCGATTGCTTGCTTGACTCGATTGCCGAGGTTGACGCTACAGATATTCCGTACTTTTTAGTCGGCCACGTGGGCGATGGCAACTTTCACTTCGGCTACCTGATTGACCCCAACATCCCGGAAGAACGCCGCATTGCTGAGGAGCTGAATTACAAGCTGGTGACACGCGCGCTGGCGCTGGAAGGCACCTGCACCGGCGAGCACGGTGTGGGGCTGCACAAGATGGACTTTTTGGTGACTGAGGCAGGCGACGGCGCTGTCAACATGATGCGCACCATCAAACGCGCGCTGGACCCACAGAACATCATGAATCCGGGCAAGATTTTTACGCTGTGATGTAGTCGTTCAGTGTGCTACAAATTAAGGAGCTGCTAGCGCTTATTTTATAACGGCCTCAGACGTTTTATACTGACATAATAAAGCACCCCTGGGTGCTTTATTGCTTTATTGCTTTATTGCTTTTTTGCTTTATTGCGCTGGTTTCTTAACCGGCACTACGCGCTTTGCCGGAACGCCACCAGGCGCTGAGGTCTGGCTAGGCGGCGGTGCACCGTCGACGGCAAGTTTGCCGCCCCCGCCCAAGCCTTGGCCCTGGACGGTTTGTGGTTTGTAGGCGCGCAGGGACTTAACCATTTGATTGTAGGAGTCAGTGAACGCCGCAATCACGACCTTGCCTTGCGGGGTGTTGGTGTAACCGCTCATGCCCCCGCCGCCGCCGCCGCCAAACAGCACCGCACCGACGCTGAAGTCGGTGTTAGAGCTGGCCCCTTGCGATGCCGATATTTGCACGCCTGAACGGTTGTCGGTCAGCATCAGCATGGTGGATGCCTCGTTGGTGCGAATGCCGCCTGCGATGGCACCAAGCATGCCCAAGCCGCGGCTAAAACCGCCCAAACCGCCACCGCCGCCGCTGGTGCCGCGCGCGCTGACCAGCACTTCAGGCGTCATGCTGTAGTCGGCTGCCACCATTTGGCCGCCGCCCATGTTGCTGCCTGCGCGGCCTTGGCCAGCTGCGGCAATGGCGCGCTCGCGTTCCATGTTGGCAAAGGCGCGACCGCGCTCGACCACGATAAAGCAGTTGCTTTGCTGAATCATCAAGCGCAGCACCGGTACGGTGGAGCCTAATTTGTATTCGGTGGTGAACAAGCGGTACCAGTCGGCCGATGTTTCCTCAACCAGCGCAACAGTGCCCAGTGGGCTGGCGCATTTCTCAAGTGCAGCGTTTGCGCCTTGGGCGGCATCACCTGCAGCCGCGCCGGTTGTGGCCACGTTGGCTTTTTCAGACCCGATAGTCGGCATTGTGGCAACGCAGCCGCTCAACATGGCGGCAGTAGCAATAGTTAACAGGGTGAATTTCAAAGTGAGCTCCAAGTGTCTAAACATGTCTAACCGTAATTAGTCAGTATTATTCCACGCTGCAATGTGAGTTGCTGTGGTTATTTTGCACGTCTCGGCGGGCTGATGCGCTGCAAAATGCTACCCGTTGTTGCGACGCAAGCGCTCAAGCAAGCCGCTGAGCTCATCCAAAGAGCCAAACTGGATGGCGACTTCGCCGCTTTCAACGGATTTGCCGCCTTTTTTGGATTGCTTTTTGACGCGCACCTGAACGTCTGCTGCCAGCAGATCAGACAGCTCTTCTTCAATGCGGCGGGTGTCGCGGGATTTATCTTTTGCGGCCTTTTGTGGTTTCAATGAGAACTCGGCGCTGAGCTTTTTAACCAGACTTTCAGCCTCGCGCACTGACATTTTTTTAGCGGCAATTTGACTGGCGGCGGTTATTTGCGTGGCGCGGTCAAGCGCTAGCAGTGCCCTAGCGTGGCCCATGTCGATGTCGCCTGCCATCAGCATGGTTTGCACCGGGTCGGCTAAATTAAGCAGGCGCAGCAGGTTACTGGCGGCGCTGCGCGAGCGCCCAACGGCTTGCGCAGCCAGTTCGTGAGTGAGCCCAAACTCTTTGACCAGGCGTTGCAAACCTTGGGCTTCTTCCAACGGGTTTAAGTCTTCACGCTGGATGTTTTCAATCAACGACATGGCGGCGGCGGCCTCATCTGGCACGTCGCGCACCAGCACCGGCACGTTGTCCAGCCCCGCGATTTTGGCGGCTCGAAAGCGCCTTTCACCGGCAATGATTTCATATTTGCCGTCGTTGGGCCCGGTGCTCAAGCGCCGTACCAAGATTGGCTGCATGATGCCTTGCGCCTTGATGGACTCGGCCAGCTCGTACAGCGCGCCCTCATCCATGCGGGTGCGCGGTTGGTACTGGCCGGGCACCATGTCGCCAAGCTGCAATGATGTGGGCAAGCCCGGGTTTATCTTGCTGCTTTCATTATCAGCACCAGACGATTCAATGACTCTAGGGCCGAGCAATGCTTCAAGCCCGCGGCCTAGGCCTTTTGGTTTTTTGGTGACCATGCGTTTGTCTTTCGTTTTTAGGGTGCGATGAGGCGCAACAGTTGAGCATGCGCTTCAGGCCAGTCGCCTAAGCCGCTGTCGGCGTTAATATGCCCGGCGCTGCCAGCGGCCAGCAAGGTTGAGCCCCAAGCCAGGGCCAATTGCTCTGCTTTGGCGAATGCGCAAAACGGGTCGTTGCTGGACGCAAACACCACGGCTTTGAACGGCAGCTTTTGCAGCGGCACAGCCCAACCAGGCAGCATTTGGCCAATGTCTTCGCGGACGGTATCGGGCGGCGCGACCAGTAGCGCAGCTTTAACAAGGTGCGGGTTTTTAGAATGCGCTGCCCAAGCCGCTGCCGTCAGGCAACCCAAACTGTGAGCGACCAGCACCGCAGGTTCGCTACAGCTCAGCAGCACATCTTCAAGCCGGGCGATCCAGTCGCCGCGCAGCGGGCGCTGCCAATCATGTTGCTCAACGCGCTGATAACCGTGGCTGCGTTCCCAGCGGCTTTGCCAGTGGTCGGGGCCACTGTTCAGCCAGCCCGGCAGGATCAGAACATTGCTCGGGGTCATGGAGGCGGCAAGTATTGACCACTAGTTGCTATGATTATTATAGCTGTTAGCGCCCGTTTTAATTGGGTCACAGTCATATTTGACACTTAAAACAGCATGTTGGAGTCGGTTGAGCTGGCTTCACAGCGTTTTGATCCGGGTGACCATTTCTTCGGCGAAGGCTACAAACGCCTGCGCCCCTTTAGACGATGGGTCAAACACCACGCCTGGCAAGCCGTAGCTGGGCGCTTCGGCCAGGCGCACATTGCGCGGGATCACGGTGTTGAACACCTTGTCGCCAAAATGATCTTTCAGCTGCTCGCTGACCTGCTGCTGCAGCGTGATGCGCGGGTCAAACATCACGCGCAGCAGGCCAATGATGGCGAGATCTTTGTTCAAGTTGGCGTGCACCTGCTTGATGGTGTTAACCAAATCCGTCAGGCCCTCGAGTGCAAAGTATTCGCACTGCATCGGCACCACCACGCCGTGGGCGCAGCACAGGCCGTTTAGCGTCAGCATGCTGAGCGACGGCGGGCAGTCGATCAACACAAAGTCATAAGCCGAATCGACCTCGGCCAAGGCAAGCTTGAGGCGCTTTTCGCGGCGCTCAACGTCTACCAGTTCTACCTCTGCCCCAGCCAGCTCGCGATTGGCACCGACGATGTCGTAGCTGCAGCCGCCATCAATCAGCTTCTGGCTGGTGACTTTGGCTTCAAGAATGGTGGCAGATTCAAGCAGCACGTCGTACACCGTGTATTCAAGCTTGCGCTTGTCTACGCCCGAGCCCATGGTGGCGTTGCCCTGTGGGTCCAGGTCAATCATCAGTACCCGTTGGCCTACTTTGGCCAAACCGGCGGCTAGGTTAACGGTGGTGGTGGTTTTGCCGACGCCGCCTTTTTGGTTGGCAATGCAGAAGATTTTGGCCATTTGTTTTTATTCTTTTTTGTGTTTCGTTACTTTGACAGCGCCAGCCTGACACCGAAGCCGATTAGGAACAGGCCAGCTATTTTTTGCAGCACCGACGTGACTCGCGGATTGGCGCGAATGCGCTCAGCCATGTAGTGCGTTACCAGCACAACCGATAGGCAATAGGCAAACCCCAGCACCGCGATGATCGCCGCCATCACGCCAAAGGTCAGCAGGCCTTGGTGTTTTATTGGGTCTATAAACTGCGGAAAAAACGCCACGTAAAACATGATGGCTTTTGGGTTAAACAGCGTGATCACCATGGTTTGCTGAAAGTAATGCCCCGCCTTGATGTTCATCATCGGCTTGTCGCCAGGTTTCGCGGTGAGCATTTTGACGCCCAGCCAAACCAGATACGCAGCGCCCAGCCACTGTAAGGCCTGGAAAATAACCGGATGCGCGGACAGTATGGCGGTAACACCGGCCACCGTGAGCCACAGCAAAATCTGGTCGCCGAGCAGCAGCCCGAACACCGATGCGACACCACCCGCTAACCCGCCTTTGCCCGATGACGTGATCAAAGCCAGGTTGCCCGGGCCCGGTAACAGGAACAGCAATACAAGTGCAAAGACAAACGCGCCGTAGTCAGCAATACCAAAAAATGAGCCGAACATGGGCGGTTTCCTGTGGGTGAAGGCGTGAGTTTACGCCACGAAGAAGGCGGGCAACGGCAGGCCACCCTGCTCTGGCTTTTACGTCGCCTTGCGCATCCACACCACACACCGCTCAGCATGCAGCCCCGGCACTTTCAGTTGTTCCACGTGAAACACATCTATGTTTGTCGGCAACGCCGCCAGCTCGTCGGCGGGGTGTTTACCCTTCATGGCCATCCATACGCCTGCCGGTGCAAGCGCACTGGCAGACCACTGCGTGAAGTCACCCAGCGAGGCAAATGCGCGCGAGCAGATAACGTCAAACGGCGAGTTGATGCTCTCTACCCGCGCATGTAAGCCGGTCAGGTTGGGTAGCTTTAATTCCAGCGCGACTTGTTTAATAAAGGTGGCTTTTTTGGCGACCGTGTCGACGCAAGTGACTTTCACCGTTGGGCAGCAAATGGCCATCACCACACCCGGCAGGCCCGCGCCAGAACCGACATCGAGCAGACTTGCGGACGGCCCCAAGCCCGCTTGCGCTAGGTGCCGGTTGAGTGGCGCAACGGCCGTTAGGCTGTCCAGCAAATGATGCGTCACCATTTCGTTAGGGTCGCGCACCGCCGTAAGGTTGTAGACCTTGTTCCATTTCTGGATAAGAGTCAGATAAGCCCCGAGCTTGGCAATCTGTTCGTTATCAAGCCGCAAACCCAATTGCGCTAGGTGGCCGATGAATTCTGGCTGCGCAGTCATTGCTTGGCCGGTGGGCAAGTTCGGTTGATATTGCCTTCTTTGATTGAAACATCTGTTTCCCAATTTTGCGAGGACCCTGTCGTCGATACAGGTTTGCTTTTTAATTCTTTAAGTTCAGCTTTCAGCGTTTTGCATGTGAGTGCTTGCGCATCCAGGTCAGACGCATTCGCGAGGTACCTCGCTGATGAATCGCAGCGCGCTTCGTACTTCGCTTTGAGCGATACTAAATTTTCATTACCCACGGCGCTCGGCGTTTTTGTACCGACAGCAAGAAACAGCCGGTCGCGCTCTTCTTTGCATGAGCTGTCAAGCCGCTGTAAATTAGAGCCGGGCGCCCCCGTGTTCTCTTTGTCTTTGGAGGCACCGGCAGTGCTAGATGGTTTAGAGGCAGAAGCCGCGGCTTTTGCAGGCGCAAGAATCGTCGTGGCCGTTTGACCACCCGTGCACGGCTGGTCACTGAACGTGACCTTTCCGTCACCGCCCGTGCATTTTGTAACGCCGGCAAGTGCCACAAGCGGGGCGAAAACCGCCGCCGCCATAAGCGAACTGAAGGTTAAGTGTTTAATTACCAAAGCTGACCCCGACCAAAGTTTAGTGTTGCTTGAAACATCAGGCCATCACGGTGCGCTGTCCCAGCAGTTGGCACGCTGGTCTGTGACTGCCACCCAGTAGCGGGTTGACCCGCCCAGTATCAAGCCTTGCCCGCGCCTGCCAGCCATCGCCCAATCGACGCCACCATTGTTAAAGCCGCCTGCCATTCT
>JAYWFR010000157.1:0-4381 GCA_043778695.1 Polaromonas sp.
GGCAAGAGCCGAAGTGGTTTGCGTTCTTACACCTTGATCACGGGTTTTGAAGACACCGAAATGCCTGAATCGTCGGCAGTGCCCGCCCTCAGCGCCACGCAGTACGGCGAGCTGAACTAAGCCGTTTTCAGTGCCGCATGGCAGCGCCAATGCGTGTTGGGCGCGGGGCATCGGTACAAGCACGGGTACAGGCACGGGTACACGAATGGGCAGAAGGATGCTCACAAGGAGGGCGCCGACAGGGGCGTAGGCGTGAGCATATGAAGGCACAGCCCATCAGTGCCTTCTACAGCCGCTGTTAACTCGCTTCAACGTGTAAACGGTGCGCACGCCGCGTGTCATTTGTTTGGTTTAGTTACCGATTGGTATAAATAATAACCAAGCAGTTTAATAAGCTACTGATAAGCCCATACACTTTGAGCACACCAATTTTGGTGCGCCTCAAAAACTCACCTCATCAGGACACTCATGAAAAAATCTTTACTCGCCTTGGCCTTGACCGCTGGTTTCGTTTTGTCGGCTCAGGCCGCTGACATCGTGGATACCGCTGTCAAAGCCGGTAACTTTAAAACTCTGGTAGCCGCTGTGCAAGCAGCTGGTTTGGTCGATACGCTCAAGAGCGCAGGCCCCTTCACCGTGTTTGCGCCGACTGACGAAGCCTTCGCCAAAATCCCGAAAGAAACACTCGACGGCCTGTTGAAAGACAAAGCCGCTTTGACCAAAATTTTGACGTACCACGTGGTGGCCGGCAAGGTGATGGCAAAAGATGTCAAATCCGGTATGGTCAAAACCGTGCAAGGCAGCGACATCACCCTTGCCACCACGGGCGGCGTGACCGTTAATGGTGCCAAGGTAATCGCCGCTGACGTGGCCGCAGACAATGGCGTGATCCACGCTATTGACACTGTTCTCATGCCGAAGTGATGTCACCAAAAGATGGCGCGTTTGCTGCTAATTTAATAGCTGCTAGCGCACATTTTATTTAGGCTACAGGCCAAACAGTCTCTTTCCCACCGGCTATTTTCGCTCTGTCAAGCCATCAAAGCAGGTGGCCAGCACGATGTTGATAATCTCTTCATCGCTGTGTTGGCCGCCGGCTTTCAAAAAGCCCGGCACGGGATCGCACGCTTTTGAGTACAAGCTGTACAACACCACCAGGGACGGTATGGTTTTGCTCAAGCTGCCATCAGCTTGAGCAGCCTCAATCCAGCCGCCAATTTGGTCACTGATTTGCATCAAACCATCCAAGTACGCTTTGTTGGCCATCAAGTTTGCGCGCAGCGTTGAGTTTTGGCTCGGCAATGACGGCATTTCACCTTTAAGCTGCTCTTGGAGCATCCAGCGGGCAATGGCTTTAAGTTGCTCCAAGGGCTTGGCCGTGGCCGAAAGGCTGGCCAAAAACGCCTGGGCCAATCCAATGATGCGCACCATCGCAGCCGCAGCCAGGTCTTCTTTGCTGGAAAAGTGTTTGTACAAACTGGCTTTGGCAATGCCCACTTCAAGCGCGACCTCGTCCACTGTCATCAAATCAAAACCCTTTTCAGCCAGCAAGCGATTTACCGCCACAACGATGGCATCTTCTCGGGCTAGAAGCATTTGTGCTTTGAAACTAAGTTTGGCAGGCGGTGGGGTCAGCATAGTGATCATCGCCCATTATAGGCAAGGTGGCGAAAAATTTAGACATGAAGTCTATATAAAACATGCAGATATCTTTTTTCGAACAATTCGGCTGCAAAGAGACTTGGGCGTTTTTAATGCAGCAGTGGCCGCGACACCCCACATTAACAATTTATTTCGGTTTTTTTCCACCGCCTGATACGGATGTTGCTTGAAAAGAGTAACCTGCACACCTTGCATACTTATTGCATGCTTTTTGTTTCGTTTTGCATGTTTTGCATGTTTTGCAAACGATCCGTTGACTCGCTGACCCATTGACCCATCGTCTCATTGACCGATTGAACAGGAGGACGCCATGAACCGCACCACCGTGACCGCTTTGGCCTGGCTAGCAGCCGCTGGCGTGGGTGTGGGGTTGGCCGTGTGGTACCCGACCGAAGCCAGCGTGATGGGGCAAATGCCGGCGCACAGCACGCAATCGTTAAACCGCACACCAGTCAGCCTGCCGCAGGGGCTGCCGTCTGACCGCACGCTGGCGCTGGTGACGTTTAACCGCAACCAGCGCGGCCAGGCTGACAGCTGGATTGAGGGCATGAATTTAAAAAATGACGCCAGCATCAGCTGGGTGCGTATTCCGGTTTTAGGCGAAACCGGCACGGCGGGCAGCCGCGATGACGCCGAAAAGCGCTTGCTGGAGCGCTACCCCGCCGAAGCTGAACGCGCAAGAATGTTGCCGATGTTCGTTGACAAGACCGCGTTTGCCCGCGCTACGGGGCTGAAAAATACCGAACAAGGCTACGCCGTTGTGCTTAATCAACAGGGCGAAGTATTGGCACGGGTTGAAGGGCCGTTTAATGCGGACAAGGCGCAACTGCTGCGCGAGACACTGGGGGCAACGCCCCGTTAGAAACTTGGCCAGAGCTGTTCGATTTATTCGATTTATTCGGTTTATTCGGTTTATTCGATTTATTCGGTTTATTCGATTTATTCGGGTTTATTCGGGTTTATTGTTAACGCAACACAAACGAATTTCGCTTGGCGTCTTCAGGCAACGCTTAGGTCGTCGCTCCGTTTTTCACCATGCCCATTACCCGCAGGTTTTATCAGCATGTTTTACCCGCATGTTTTTGGTGATGGCATCTTTGTCTTGCACGCTAAACCGGCGCTCAAAAGTGGCCACCACACCGTCGTAAGTTCCCAATTTGGTCTCTGACGCGGCCTTGATGGCGGGGCCGTTCAAGTTACCGTCGCAACTGTTGAGGCGCGTAACTGGTCAAAAAAGATGCGCGGCGCGCCCACCAGCGTTGTGATAGCCGACGGCAAGCAGCCAGGTACGGCGATGACAAGCGTACGGCACAAGCGCCGCCTTGTGTAGGACGAGTCAGGCCATGCGACAACTGGCTTCCAAATCGGCTGCAAAACGCGTATTCTATGTTGCAGTGCAGCATTTGCTGCGACGAGGAAAACCCATGCCTAAGTCCCCCACTCACAAATCATTCAATCAAATTTTAATTAACGCCACTCGCCTAACGGGCGTGGGCAAACTGATGGACGCCACCCGGCTGATTCAGCGTGCCCTGCTAGGCGCTTCGCCAGCTGTGCAAAAGCAGTCCCAGCCCGCCGCGCGGCGCGAGCCCGTCCGGTCAACGAACGAGCTGCAAAACCGCGAGCCACCGCCGCAAGTCATTATTCTGCCGCCCCCGACCTTGCCCACCACGCCAAGACCACCGCGGGCCGACTTAGCCCCTTTTTTGCCACGGCGCACCGCCAGTTTTACCAAGCACCAGTTTGTGTTTGAGGGAACCGCCTACCCGTACCGTTTGTACATACCGGCCACGCCGGTGTCAGATGCCGCAACCACAGCTCTTTTGCCACTGATCGTGCTGCTACACGGCTGCAAGCAAGACGCGCTGGACTTTTCGCACGGCACCGCCATGAACGATTTGGCTGAGGCGCAGCAGGCGATGGTGCTGTACCCTGAGCAGATCACCAGCGGCAATGCCATGCGCTGCTGGAACTGGTTTGACCCCAGCCACCAGCAAGCCGGGCGCGGCGAGCCCGGCATGATTGCTGCGTTGACACAAAAAATGATCACGCACGAAGGTGCAGACCCTGACCGCATTTACGTGGCGGGCCTGTCTGCAGGCGGTGCCATGGCGGCCGTGGTGGCCAACCTGTACCCGCACCTGTTTGCGGCGGTCGGCGTGCATTCAGGCCTGGCTGCGGGCGCTGCACAAAGCATGATGCAGGCCTTCAGCGCCATGCAAGAGGGCGCTAAAGGCCACCACACCACGGCGCTGCCGACCATCGTCTTTCACGGCACCGCTGACCAGACTGTTAACCCAAGCAATGGCGTGCACATCACCCAGGCGGCATTGGCTGCGTTTAAAGCCGAAGGGCTGGACTTGGTTAAAAGCAAAGCCACAGTCCACCATGGCGACGACCAAAGCGCCGACCGCACGCTGTACAGCGATGCCAACGGCAAACCGTTTGTAGAAAGCTGGCGCATCAGCGCCGGGCCTCACGCCTGGTCAGGCGGAAGCGTGCAGGGCAGCTACACCGACCCGGACGGACCTGACGCCTCAGCGGCCATGTTGGCGTTTTTCTTGCAACATCGCAAGTGCGAGAGTAAGCGGTAATTGCTCTTTATTTAGGAGCTGCTTGCCATCAGTAGTGTCCCAACATTCTTCAGAGGAGAGCGAGCTGATTTAGCTCGATATCCGGATCTGAATTTATTGATGACGGCGTAAGTAGTTGATTTATA
>JAYWFR010000158.1:0-25057 GCA_043778695.1 Polaromonas sp.
GCATTCTTTACTCTCGTCTGCACGCTTGGTATTGCGGCTCTTGGCGCCGTCGCGGCGTCCGCTTTTGTACCTGCATACCAGTGCTATACCGATCGATCACGAGTAAGCGAAATGTTTCGGCTGTTGTCCTCTCAGCGCGAAGCAATCACTGAACGCATTCAAACCTCGAAGACCGTAGCGAACTCAGGCGCGGGACTGAGCATCAAAAAGCAAGGACGTATCGTCGGCGGCGTGGTTACTGAATCGGGCACGATGATCGCGATTTCGCAAGATCCTCCAGCCGTGGTGATGCTCTCCCCCGAGTTCATTAAGCCCGAGAGCGCAACCGGAAAGGGCGAAGTCAAGTGGACGTGCTTGGGCTATCCCGAAAAATCTATGCCTATGTCATGCACACCACCAATCACGCCTCCATGACGGCACAAATTTAGGGATCGATGTAAAATCCTTACTAAAACCAATTTTGAAAGGAATTTATGTCCAACGCCACCTTAACGTCCAAAGGCCAAACCACCATTCCCAAAGAGATTCGGGATAGCCTGGGCCTGAAACCTAAAGACCAGCTCAACTTCACCCAAATGCCGAATGGCACAGTCATCATGCGGGTGAAGAACAAGAGCATTCTTGATTTGGCCGACATCATCAAATACAAAGGGCCGAAGATTCCGATTGGAAAAATGCGGTTTGGCGCTTGAGAAGGCGCTGAATGATCGGTCTGGACACCAACGTCGTGCTGCGCTTGCTCTTGAGCGATGACCCTGCGCAAAAGATGCGTGCTACCAAATTTATCCACCAAGCTAAACGACTTGACACAAGAGTCATCGTCACACTTGCTGTTGTGTTGGAGATGGAATGGGTGTTACGTAGCAGCGCAAAAATGAACAAGGCTGAGGTGTTGACTATTTTTAATTTGCTACTTGAGTCCTATGACATTGAAATAGACAACGAGAAGGTGCTGGAGCAAGCACTTCATATTTATGAAAACGCAGCGTCTGACTTTGCTGAATGTTTGTCCCTCGCTCAATACCAGCGCATGGGCTGTAGCACCATGATGACCTTCGATGCCAAAGCAGCCCGTATGACAGGTGTTGATCTGGTTGCGTAATGTACAAACGCACTCTCATCGCTCTGTTTTTAATAGCTGCTTGCCCACGTATTTGTTGGGCCACAGCCTCTTTTGAAGGTGTAAAACAGGGCTATAAGCCGTCTGACACGCTGATTTTGGCTAGGGACGGTGAAGTCATTCAGCGACTGCGCACTGACAACACCGTGCGGCGTGGGCAGTGGGTGGCTTTGGCTGATGTGTCGCCAGCTTTGCGAACTGCACTGGTGCTGTCTGAGGACAAACGCTTTTACGAACACAGCGGCGTCGACTGGCGGGCGGTGTCATCCGCAGCATGGGCCAATATGTGGAACACCAAAACGCGGGGTGCGTCAACCATCAGCATGCAGCTGGCCGGCCTGCTGGATGACGATTTACGCGCAGGTAGCAGCGGCCGGAGCGTGGGTCAAAAAATCGGGCAAACTGTGTCAACCCAAGTGCTTGAGGCACGCTGGCGCAAAGACCAGATTCTGGAAGCGTATTTGAACCTGGTGCCGTTTCGGGGGGAGCTGGTGGGCATTGATGCGCTTAGCCGAACACTGTTTGGCAAAGCCGCGCATGGGCTGGACGAGCGTGAGGCGGCAGTGGCTGCGGCGCTGGTGCGGGGGCCGAATGCGAAGGCGGCGCAGGTATCAACGCGGGCTTGCGGTGTGCTCAAGCTCATGCAAGCCAGAACAGATTGCGACAGCCTAGACCTGTTCACCACGGGCGTTTTACAGCGCAAGGCATTTGATGCAAGTGTTGGGTTTGCGCCGCACCTGGCTCGACGTCTGGTGGTGCAAATTCGCGGAGTGCCCCCACCCCCGCCCTCCCCCGGAAGGGGAGAGAGAAACTCAACTGTCTTGCCCCCTCCCCTGCCGGGGGAGGGTTGGGGAGGGGGCATACCCGCCACCATCCAGTCCACCCTGCGCGCATCTCTCCAACGCTTTGCCGTCCAAACACTACAGCAACAATTACGCGAACTGCGTGGCCGCCATGTTGAAGACGGCGCTGTCGTCGTGCTGGACAACGCCACAGGCGAAGTGTTGGCCTGGGTAGGCTCATCAAACGAGCTCAGTCAAGCCGCAGATGTAGACGGCGTTACCGCACTGCGCCAGCCCGGCTCAACCCTCAAGCCGTTTTTGTATGCCCAGGCGATTGCCGAGCAACGCATCACCGCCGCGTCATTGCTAGAAGACTCGTCCACACAAGTCCCCACCGCCAGCGGCCTGTACATTCCACAAAACTACGACCGCCAGTTCAAGGGCATGGTGAGCACCCGCACCGCGCTGGGCGCATCGCTCAATGTGCCGGCGGTGCGTACGCTGGTGATGGTGTCGCCTGATGCATTTGCCAAGCAGCTGCGGGCTGCTGGCTTGCCGCTTAAAGAAGGTGGAGACTATTACGGTTACAGCCTGGCTTTGGGCAGCAGCGAGGTGTCACTGCTAAGTTTGACAAATGCCTACCGCACGCTGGCAAATGGAGGTCGATTTAGCGCCACGTCTGTCAGCCTGCAAGCTAGCCCTGCATTTAAACCCGCCATCGACCCTCGCGCCGCATTCATCGTCACCGACATTTTGGCCGACCCGTTGGCGCGGGCCCGCACCTTTGGTACAGACAGCGTCCTCAGCACCCGCTTTTGGACGGCTGTTAAAACCGGAACCAGCAAAGACATGCGCGACAACTGGGCGGTCGGCTACTCAGAGCGGTTTGCGGTCGGCGTATGGGTTGGCAACGCCAGCGGCGCACCCATGTGGGACGTGAGCGGTACCAGCGGCGCAGCGCCCGTCTGGGCGGCTGTGATGAACCACCTGCACCGTACCGAGCCTAGCCACGCACCCACCCCGCCGCTCGGTTTGGTGCAAAGCCGAGTGGCATTTGACGGGCTTGAGGCGGAGCGTAGCGAGTGGTTTATCAAGGGCACTGAGCAGCATCTATTTGCTATTAATTCAGGAACGGCAAGCGCACGTATTAATTGGGCTACTGGCCATAATGATGCTGTAAAAGGCGCCTTTGAAGACCAGGTGATCGCCAAAATCATTTCCCCGACATCCGGCACCATCATTGCGCTAGACCCAGACATTCCACCCAACGCCCAGCGCATCACCTTCAAGGCTGAAGGGCACAACCTGCGCTGGCGCATCGACGGCAAAGCGTTTGCACGGGGCCTGGAGGCCCAGTGGCTGCCATGGCCAGGGCGGCATGTGGTGCAGCTGGTGGGTGGCAACGGCAAGGTACAAGACGAAATAAAAATTGAAGTACGCGGCGCGGGCATCAAAGCAGCCACATTGAACCCGTCAAAATAATTTCAAACCACCAGCAGCTGTTTTCACGCAGCGTCGCAAACGCCCTCGCTACCATGGAGCAAAGTACCATGCACCAAAGGATTAAACACATGACCGTCATCACCAACATTGAAGACCTGCGCATCCTGCACAAAAAGCGCGTGCCGCGTATGTTTTACGACTACGCCGATTCTGGTTCGTGGACCGAAGGCACATACCGCGCCAACGAGGCAGATTTTCAATCGATCAAATTCCGGCAGCGCGTTGCCGTCAACATGGAAGGCCGCAGTACTGCGACCCAAATGATTGGCCAAAACGTCGCCATGCCAGTGGCGATTGCCCCAACTGGCATGAGCGGTATGCAACACGCTGACGGCGAAATCTGCGGCGCACGGGCGGCTAAAAAATTCGGCATCCCTTTCACCCTGTCGACCATGAGTATTTGCTCGATTGAAGACGTGGCAACCGCGACTGACCGCCACCCCTTCTGGTTTCAGCTCTACGTTTTAAAAGACCGCGACTTCATTGAACGCCTGATTGACAGAGCCAAAGCCGCCAATTGCTCAGCCCTTGTCATCACGCTTGATTTGCAAATTCTTGGTCAGCGGCATAAAGATTTGAAAAACGGCCTGTCTGCGCCGCCCAAGCTGACCATCTCCAACATCATCAACATGGCTACCAAACCGCGCTGGGGGATTGGCATGCTGGGCACAAAAAGGCACGGCTTTGGCAACATCGTGGGTCACGTCAAAGGCGTTGAAGACATGACATCGTTGAGCGACTGGACCGCTAAACAATTCGACCCGGCGCTTAACTGGGGCGACGTCGAGTGGATCAAAAAGCGCTGGGGCGGCAAAATCATTTTGAAGGGCATTCAAGACGAGGAAGACGCTAGGTTAGCTGTTGACAGCGGCGCAGACGCGCTCATTGTGTCCAACCACGGCGGCAGACAGCTAGACGGAGCAGAGTCCTCCATACGCGCCCTGCCCCGCATAGTTGCTGCTGTAGGCAAAGACATTGAAGTGCATATGGATGGCGGCATACGCAGCGGGCAAGACGTTATCAAAGCCATTGCACTGGGCGCCAAAGGCGTTTATGTCGGCCGCGCCTGGTTGTATGCGCTGGGCGCCATGGGCGAGCAAGGTGTCACAAAAGCGCTGGAAATTATTCACAAAGAACTCGACTTGACCATGGCGTTTTGCGGAAAGACGAATATCAATATGGTGGACAAAGGAATTTTGTTGCCTGGGACGTATTGAACGCACAAAGAAAAACAGCCTAGAGACTTTTAATCTCTAAGCTGTTGTTCTAGAAAGTTAATTCTGGTGCGGCTGGCAGGAATTGAACCCACGACCCCTTGGTTCGTAGCCAAGTACTCTATCCAACTGAGCTACAGCCGCGATGCGCAAAGTATAACTTATTCATTGACGTGAAATGGTGGGCCGTCACAGACTTGAACTGTGGACCAAAGGATTATGAGTCCTCTGCTCTAACCAACTGAGCTAACGGCCCAAACCAACGTGCATTGTAATTGCCTACTTGCTGAGGTTATTTGCTATGGCTAAGCGCGGTGCTGACCAGCTTTGACGTGATGTCAACAATCTGGATCATTTTTTCGTACGGCATGCGCATCGGCCCGATGACGCCCAGTGTGCCGACGACCTTGCCGTCTACCTCGTATGGGGCAGTTACCACTGACAGTTCTTGATACGGGATAACCTGGCTTTCGCCTCCTATGTAGATGCGCACGCCTTCGGCTCGGCTAGACACGTCTAGCAGTTTCATCAGCTGGGCTTTTTGCTCAAACAAGTCAAACAGCTTGCGCAAGTTGCCCATGTCGTTTGAAAAGTCACTCACAGTCAGCAGGTTTCGCTCGCCAGATATGACTACCTCATCGCGTGATTCGATGGCTTCGGAGCTGACTTGCACAGCGGTTTGCATTAGCACGGCGATTTCTCCGCGCAGCGCTTCTACTTCATTTTTCAGCCGTTCGCGCACCTCTTCTATCGCCATGTTGGCGTAATGCGAATTTAAAAAATTGGCCGCTTCAACCAACTGCGACTGGGTGTAGTCAGCCTCGGTAAAAATAACGCGGTTTTGCACGTCACCATCGGGCGAAACGATGATGACCAGAAACCGCCGCTCTGACAACCGCAAAAATTCAATGTGCCGAAATACCGAGCTGCGCTTGGGCGCCATGACGACACCAACAAACTGCGACAGGCTAGACAGCATGTGCGCAGCGCTGCTGAGCACTTTTTGCGGCTGGTCTGGTGCCAAGCGCTGCGCGCCCAAACCAGATGCGTTCATGAACGGATCGGCCTGCGTGGTCAGCATGGTGTCAACAAACAACCGGTAGCCAAGCGCGGTGGGTATGCGCCCGGCAGACGTGTGTGGGCTGACAATCAGGCCCAGCTCTTCTAAATCACTCATCACATTGCGGATGGTGGCCGGTGACAGCTCTAGCCCAGAGGCCTTTGACAGCGTGCGGGAGCCTACCGGCTGCCCATCAGCGATATAACGCTCAACGAGCGCTTTTAACAACAATCTGGCTCGGTCATCTAGCATGAAGTCATTCTACGAAGCTTGTCACGCTTGTTGTGATGTAATTTGGAGATGAAGTCTCAATTTCGTCATGTTGCGCTGATCGGCAAATACCACGCCCAAGGCTCACGCTTGGCTTTAGAGAGCATTGCGCAGTTTTTAAATGCCCAAGGCTGTGACATTGCAATTGAAAAAGACACCGCCAGCAACACCGGCTTGACGCAATTCCCGATTCTGGATGTTGCGGGCATCGGCACCCAGTGCGACTTGGCATTGGTGGTGGGCGGTGACGGCACCATGCTGGGCATTGGCCGCGTGCTGGCTAAGTTTGGTGTGCCGCTGATTGGCATTAATCAGGGGCGACTGGGCTTTATCACTGACATTGCGTTTGATGGCTACCAAGGCGTTTTAAGTCCGATGTTGCGCGGCGACTTTGAAGAAGACCGCCGATGGATGATGCAAGCGCAAGTCGTGCGTGATGGGCGCTGCGTCTTTAACGCCACTGCCATGAATGACGTGGTGGTCAATCGCGGAGCGACCTCGGGGATGGTCGAGTTGCGGGTTGAAGTTGATGGGCGCTTTGTGGCCAACCAGCGCGCCGACGGTTTGATCATTGCGTCGCCTACAGGCTCTACGGCGTACGCACTGTCAGCTGGCGGCCCTTTGTTGCACCCCTCAATTGCCGGTTGGGTGTTGGTACCTATTGCTCCGCATACCCTGTCAAACAGGCCCATCGTCCTTTCAGACAGCGGGGAAGTAGCTATTGAAATAGTAGCAGGTCGGGATGCGAGCGCGAACTTTGACATGCAGTCGCTCGCCAGCCTGATGTTGGGCGATCGGATCACCGTCAAACGCTCTGACTACCAAATGCGCTTTTTACACCCCAAGGGGTGGAGCTACTTTGACACGCTTCGAAAAAAGCTGCACTGGAACGAGGGTGCAGTGTGAACGCTTTCAGAGCCGCTAGTTTATGAGCCTCAAAAGTATCTCGCTCAGAGATTTTGTGATCGTCCAAACGCTGGATCTCGACTTGGGCAGCGGCTTTACCGTACTGACGGGTGAAACCGGCGCAGGCAAGTCAATACTGATTGATGCGCTGCAGCTGGCGCTGGGCGCGCGCGCGGACGCAGGCGTGGTGCGCGAAGGCGCTCAGCGCTGCGAGATCAGCGCTGAGTTTGACAGCCCCCCTGCTCTGGCAAGTTGGCTTGACGAGGCGGGATTCACGTCAAACGACAGCTTGCTGCTGCGGCGTACCGTGGACACGCAAGGCAAGAGCCGCGCCTGGATCAACGGCAGTGCCGCTACTGCATCGCAACTCAAAGACATTGCTGACAAGCTGGTTGACATTCATGGCCAGCATGCCTGGCAGAGCCTGACCCGACCCGATGCGGTGCGCGGCCTGCTGGACTCCTATGGCGGCTTGAATGCTGAGCGCTTGGGCGAGCTTTGGCAGCAATGGCGGCGGGCGCAAAAAGCGCTGGCTGACGCGCAAAGTGCACAAGACAGCCTGCAGCGCGAGCGTGAGCGTCTGGCCTGGCAAATTGGCGAGCTGGACAAGCTGGCACCCCAGGCAGATGAATGGAACGAACTGAACGCCCAGCACACCCGCTTGTCGAACGTTCAAACCCTTCGGGAGGCGGTACAAACTGCGCTCGATACCCTGGCCGAGGCTGAACACAACGCCACCAGCCTGCTGGGCCGTGCGCTTAATGCGTTGCACAACCAGGCACATATTGAGCCGCAGTTCAACGCATTGGCCGAGGTGTTGAGTAGCGCGCTGGCGCAAATTGAAGACGCGGTGCACTCGCTGAACAGCTATGCCAGAGGCGCCGAGCTGGAGCCGCAGCGCCTAAATGAACTTGATTCACGGCTGGGTTTGTGGGTCGGCCTGGCACGGCGCTACAAGCGCCAGCCTGCTGACTTGCCAGAGCTGCTTGCCGGCTGGCGCAGTGAGCTGCAAAAGCTTGACGAGGCCGCTGATTTGGCTTTACTTGAAAAGCTTGAAAAGCAAGCCCACAGCAAATACCTTGATGAAGCTAAATCTTTGTCTAAGCTCCGCGCAAAAGCTGCACCAGCGCTGGCCAAAGCTATTACCCAAGCCATGCAGGGCTTGGGCATGCAGGGCGGGCAATTTGCTGTGGCGCTGAATGCGCTGGATCAACCCGCGCAATACGGACTTGAGCAAGCCGAGTTTTTAGTCGCGGGCCACAGCGGCAGCACCCCACGCCCGGTGGGCAAAGTTGCCTCGGGCGGTGAGCTGTCACGAATTGCGCTGGCGATAGCGGTGACAACCAGCCAACTCGGCGAGGCGCAAACGCTGATATTTGACGAGGTCGATTCTGGTGTGGGCGGCGCGGTGGCGGAAACCGTGGGCCGGCTGATGAAGCAGCTCGGTAAAGACCGCCAAGTCATGGCGGTGACGCATTTGCCGCAGGTGGCGGCTTGTTCAGACCAGCACCTGGTCGTTGCCAAGGCGACTGAAAAAGGCAAAACATTCAGCACGGTTGCGTCAGTCGTCGGCGGCGCACGCGTGGCCGAGATCGGCCGCATGCTGGGCGGCGAAAAGTTGTCCACCACCACATTGGCACACGCCAGGGAAATGCTGGGGCAATGACCACCACGTCACTTCATCGTGTTGAATCGCCGCTTGAAATGGTGCTGATCACCGGTATGTCAGGCTCGGGCAAATCAATCGCGCTGCACGCCCTGGAAGACGCAGGCTACTACTGCGTTGACAATTTGCCGCCAGAGTTACTGGTACCTTTCGTCGCGCTGGAAAAGCAACACGGCGCTAAAAAAGTAGCGATTGCCATGGATGTGCGCAGTGCAACGTCGCTGCCGCTGGTGCCCAAGCAACTGGCGCAGTTGCGTGCGCAGGGCATCGCCATGCAGTCACTGTTTTTAGATGCCAGCACCGAAACGTTGCTGCGTCGATTTTCAGAAACACGGCGCTTGCACCCGCTGTCGCGCATGGACGCGTCTGACCAGCACCGCGCGCTGGTCGATGCGATTGAACTGGAGCGCGACTTGCTGGGCGACCTGCGTGAGCAATCGCATGTGCTGGACACCAGCATGATCCGCGCGTCGCAATTGCAAGGCTATGTGAAGTCGATGATTTCAGCGCCCAGCACGCAGCTGACACTGGTGTTTCAGTCATTTGCTTTTAAGCGTGGTGTGCCGCTGGACGCGGATTACGTTTTTGATGTTCGTATGCTGCCTAACCCCCACTACGAGGCAGGTCTGCGCGCGCTGACGGGCAAGGACGAGGCAGTGGCCAACTACCTGCGCTCACATTCAGAGGTTGATGACATGTTCAACGACATTGAAAAGTTCATCAGGCACTGGCTGAAAGCGCTGGTGCGCGACCACCGAAGCTATGTCACGGTGTCAGTGGGCTGCACCGGTGGCCAGCACCGTTCGGTGTATCTGGTTGAGGCGCTGGCGCTCAGCTTTGGGCAGAACTGGAAGACCCTCAAACGTCACCGTGAGCTGGACGCTCGTTGATCAATGAGCTCTTCTCAGGCTGGTTTGCTTTCAAGCAATTTGCGAATCGGCGCAGGCAAACCCAGCCCGCGCCATTGATCCGGTAAGAACCAACGCCCCTCAACCCCTGCTTTAGTGGACGGCATTTTTTGATGGTCGGTAAAGCCTGCAATCACCGGACTCAAATACATGTCCTTGTGCGTTAACACATGCTTAAAGGTGACTAAATACTGGATGCGGGGGCGGCTTGGTTCCGGCAAAAATGCCAGCAAAGCTTCTTGCGTTTCAAATACCGGCAGGCAGTACAGCCCGCCCCAAATGCCAGAATCAGGCCTGCGTTCCAGCCAGACAGCGCCATTGGCCCGCTCGGCCCACAGCAGGCTCAGGTGTTCGACGCTGCGTTTGAGCTTTTTCGTTTTGACCGGGTACTTTTCAGGTTCGCCCTGCGCAAAGCCTTTGCAAATGCTTTGAACTGGGCAGATCAAACACTGCGGCTTGCGTGTGGCGCAAAGGGTGGCGCCCAAGTCCATCACGCCCTGGGTGTAGCGCGGCATGGTTTGCGTCAGGTCTTTTTCGGGCAGCAAGCTGTTGGCAATCTCCCAAAGCTGCTTTTCGTTTTTGCTTGATGCCAAATCATCAGAGAAAGCCAGCACGCGGGTGAGTACCCGTTTGACGTTGCCGTCCAAAATTGCCACCCGTTCAGCAAAACAAAATGAGGCAATGGCCGCAGCAGTCGATGGCCCGATGCCCGGCAAGGTTTGCAGCAGCTGTGCAGATTGGGGAAACTGCCCGCCATGCAGCGCCACCACGTCTTGCGCGCAGCGGTGTAGGTTGCGCGCGCGGCTGTAGTAGCCCAGCCCACTCCACAAACCCAGCACGTCGTCTGACGAGGCCGCCGCCAAATCAGCGACCGCGGGAAAGCGATTTAAAAACTTCGCGTAGTAGTCCAAAACGGTGGTGACCTGCGTTTGTTGCAGCATGATTTCAGACAACCACACACGGTATGGGTCACGGGTGTTTTGCCAGGGCAAGCTATTGCGCCCGTGGGTTTGTTGCCAAGCCACCAATTTTTTGGCGAATTGGTTTTTGATTAAAACGTCCAGGGCGGGCTGAATCAAACCGTCAAGTCGACCAACTCTGCGCTGGCTTTTGCTGGCTCTTCATCGGGGACCTCGAGAACAGGCACGCTCGCCAGGTGGGAGGTCAGTTCTGTCAGCTTGCTGTCCAGCGCATTGAGCGCTTGGGCTTGCACGTCGATTTCGCCCATGCGCTCGTCCAGACCAGAGGCAGCACCCTGAATGCGTTCAATAGCTTCAATGCGCCTGTCAAAATGACGGCGGCGCTCGCGCAGCTGCGCATCCAATTGAGCCGCAGCAGATTTGTTCCACAGCTCAATATCACTCAGGGCTGACTCGTACACCACGCGCAAACGAGTCGACAAAGCCCGCACCAACCGTTCAGAAAAATCGGGTTGCGACAACTTTAAAACATTGCTGACACCCAAGTATTGCAGGTGGCTGCGTTCAATCAGCGCCAAGTCGTTTTCAAACCGCTTCATCTCAGGAGCCTTGGGCGCTTGCAGTGAAAAACCAAATTCAGTGTTCAGCTGCTTAAATGACGCTACCAGCATGGCATGAATTTCAGCGCTTGTGGCCTGCGCTTTTTGCAGCGCTCCTTGCAAGCGGGAGAAGGTTTGACCATAGGCTTTTTTGACACCGAACTTGATGCCTGGCTGCTTGAGCGCGTAAGTCAACTCAACCAGTTCTGTTTTCAAGGCTGGCATGCTCAAAAGTTCAAACACTTCGCGCAAGAGTTTGAGATGAACGGAACGCACTGCGTGAATTTTTGAGCCACTCGCGCCAAACTCGGCTTGCTCATGCTCAATGCGGGCGCGCATGTGTTTGATCACTGATGCATTTTTGCCCTTCAAACCACGCAGCTCGTCCATTTGCTCGGCGATGTCACGCCTGCGAATGTGTATGGAGCGACCAGCTTCAACACGCAACTCCCCAATACCGTTGGCTACAGCTGCACGCAGAATTCTTTGGCGCTTACCCATGATGCCTTCGGCCAGCGCCAGCTCTAAGTTGGGCAAGCAACTGGCCGCAAGCAGTGCCTCGTTACGGGTGACTTTTGCGACCAAACCCTTTTGCGCTGAAACTGGAATTACCTGCTCAACAGGCACATTGAGTATTTCAGCAGAACTTTTACGCTGACGGTCAATTTGCGCTTGGATTTGCTCCGGTGAGCTTAAAGAGTCCCACAGCGTGTCAATCTTATTGAGCACCACCAAACGCGAAATGTTCTCATCGTCTTCAGAGATCAAGTGCTCGCGCCAGATTGACAGGTCTGATTTGGTCACGCCAGTATCGGCCGCCAAAATAAACACCACAGCGTGCGCTTGCGGTATCAGGCTAACGGTGAGCTCCGGCTCTGCGCCAATCGCGTTTAGCCCCGGTGTGTCCAGGATCACCAAGCCCTGCTTGAGCAGCGGGTGCGCAATATTGATCAGAGCGTGCCGCCACCTGGGCACCTCGATCAAGCCGTCTGGGCCCACCAGCGGGTTGTCGTCAATGTTTTCGTCATGCCAAAAGCCCAACGCCCTGGCATCATCTTTCGTGACGTGACGAACTTCGGCTACTTTTTCAAGCGCCTGTGCCAACTGCGCCGGGTCGTTCACGTCAAGGTCGACGCGCGACCATTTTTCAGGGACAGCGCGCCACTCCATCAGCGCTTGGGTTTGCAATCGGGTTTCTATCGGCAGCAACCTGAGACATGGCGCAACGTCAGCGTCATAGCCCAGTTCAGTCGGGCACATGGTGGTGCGGCCCGCGCTGGCTGGCATGATGCGTCGTCCGTAACCTGCAAAAAAGATGGCGTTGATCAGCTCAGACTTACCACGCGAAAACTCGGCCACAAAAGCCACCATGACTTTGTCCGAGCGCATTTGCTCTTCAAGGCGTCGGAGCCGCTCTTCAACGGCGGCATTGAGCAAGTCGTGGCCGCGCATCCATTCGGCCAGCAGCTTCAGCCGCAGAGCAAATTCACGCCTCCACAGGCCGTGCTGGTCAAATTGTTCGTTAAAAGACATATTTTGCTCAAAAATTAATCAATCAATATAGCATCGCGCAGCCTGAAGGGCCACAACAAAATCTACCAGCTCTCACGGCTTTTGGCATTTTGCGCAGTAAAAGGTCGATCTTTGGCCTTGCCGAATACCTTTGATCGGATGGGCGCATACCTTGCACGGCAAACCTGCACGGTCGTACACCATGGCTTCTAATTGAAAGTAGCCGGATTGCCCGTCGGCGCTAGAAAAGTCTTTTAAAGTGCTGCCGCCCTTGGCCACAGCCTGTGCCAGCACTTGGCGAATGGCGCTGTGCAGGCGTGCGGCGCGCGGCTTGCTCAGGCGTGATGCGGGTGTGGTGGGGCGGATGCCCGACAAAAACAGCGTTTCAGACGCGTAAATATTGCCCACGCCCACCACAATTTCTCCCGCTAGCAGCACCTGTTTGATGGCGGTCTTTTTGAGTTTTAAAGCAGCGCCAAAGGCCGCTGAGTCAAAGCTGTCGCCCAAAGGTTCTACCCCCAAACGGCCAAGCAATTTACGCGCGGCCGCGTCGGTCTCGTTCACCGCAAACACCACAGCGCCAAAGCGGCGCGGGTCATGCAGGCGCAGCGTCCCGCGGCTGGTTTGCATATCAAAGTGGTCGTGCTTGCCGGGAAGCGGCAGGTCATGACCAAAGCTGATGCTGCCTGACATCCCCAAATGAACCAGAAGTAAGCCTGCACTCAGGTCAATCAGCAGGTACTTGCCCCGTCTGCGCACCCCGACGACCGTTTGGCCGAGTAGCGTGCTGGGCTCGCAGCCAAGCGGCCACCTGAGCGGCTTGCCCAGCTGGGCGCTGGTGATTTCAGCGCCAGCAATGCGGTGCGCAAAACTGAGGCGGGTAACTTCGACTTCGGGGAGTTCAGGCATGGGCGGGGTGCTATTGAAGGGGGCCATCACACGGGCAACAAGCATGAATTATCATGGCCAAATGAAGAAATTACTCATTGGTGCCCTTTGCGGCCTGTGCCTTGTTGGCTCGCCTGTTTGGGCGCAAACCAGCAAACCTGCAGGCACGCCGCTAAATGATTTGGCCGTTGCTGAGCAGCCGCGGGAGCTGGAAAACTCAAAGCTCGATGCCGAGTTGTTTTATCGTTTGCTGGTGGGTGAAATAACGGCGCGCGACGGCGATGCCGCCGCTGGTTTTGCGCTCATGCTGGACTCCGCCCGTAAAACCAGCGACAGCACCTTGTACCAACGCGCGGTAGAAATTGCGCTGCAATCACGATCCGGCGACGCCGCTTTGCAGGCCGCCAGAGCCTGGCAGCAAGCACAGCCTGATTCAAAAGATGCCAACCGATATGTCTTGCAAATACTAATTGCATTAAATCGGATGCAAGACACGCTGGAGCCACTTAAAAGAACCATTGATTTAGCCGCTGCTGCCGAGCGCTTGCAAGCCATTGCCAGCATTCCTAGAGCCTACGCCCGCGTCGCCGACAAAAAGCTGGCCAGCACGGTGATTGAAAGCGCCCTGAGCACTTACGTCATCAACCCCACGACATCGCAAGCGGCTTGGACCACGATAGGCCGCACGCGGCTGGCTGCAGGTGACACCGCTGGCGCGCTGGAGTCGGCGCAAAAAGGACAGGCGTCAGACATCAAGGCCGAAGGGCCGGCGCTGGTGGCATTGGAGCTGATGAGCCCCAAGCTGCCAGCAGCTGAAGCGTTGGTTAAAAAATACCTGACAGGAAACCCCAAGCCTATGGCAGAAGTGCGCATGAGTTACGCCAGGGCGTTGCTGGACGCCCAGCGTTATGGTGAGGCCACGGCTGAGGTGCAAACCGTCACCAAAGACAAACCCGAGTTCTCGCCTGCGTGGCTGGTGCTGGGGTCGCTACAGTTGCAAGACAATCAATTGGCAAGCGCGCAAACGTCCTTTGAGCGTTACGTTGCGCTAGAGACAGCGGCCACTCAAAAAAGCGAAGACGACGAACCCGAGCGGGGCTTGACGCAAGCTTACTTGTCGCTGGCACAAGTGGCTGAAAAGCGCAAAGATTTCACCGCAGCCGATGCTTGGTTGAACAAAATTGACAACTCTGCCGACATGCTGCAGGCGCAAACCCGACGCGCATCTATTTTGGCCAGTCGCGGCAAGTTGCCCGAAGCGCGTCAACTGATTCGCGGCTTGCCCGAGCGCAACCCAGGTGATGCGCGGCTCAAGCTGCTGGCAGAGGTGGGATTGCTGCGTGAATTAAAGCAGTACCAGGCGGCTTACGACTTGCTAGGCCAGGCCGTCAAAGCCGACCCCAAAGAAAGTGATTTGCTGTACGACCAAGCCATGATGGCGGAAAAGCTCAACCAATTGCCGGAAATGGAGCGATTGCTGCGCCGCGTGATAGAACTCAAACCCGATGGTTACAACGCGTACAACGCTCTGGGATACTCATTGGCAGACCGCAGCGTGCGCCTGCCTGAAGCCAAACAACTGGTCTTGAAAGCGCTGGAGTTTGTGCCCAACGATCCGTTTATTCGCGACAGCCTGGCATGGGTTGAGTTTCGCATGGGCAACCTGGCAGAGTCCGTCAAAATTTTTGTCGAGGCATTTAAGGCCAAGCCCGATGCCGAGATTGCGGCGCACTACGGCGAAGTGCTGTGGGCCATGGGTCAGCGCGACAAGGCTTTGGCAATTTGGCGCGAAGGCCTGTTGCTGAACCCTGAAAATGACACGCTGCTTGAGACTATAAAGCGCCTGAAGGTCAAACCCTGAGTCGTGCCGTGCGTCATCGCTGCGTCATGGCCAGCTTGCTGCTTGCTACGCTATTAGGAGCTGGTTGCGCACATAAAACAAGGCCTACAGGCATAAATGATGCTCAAAATGAGCTTCAAAAGATTTCTCAAGAAACCTTTTGGGCGGGCCGCATCAGCCTGCAAATACAAAGTGAGCCGCCCCAAGCTTTTTACGCCAGTTTTGAGTTGAAAGGCCATGCCGACAACGGCGAGTTGGCCTTGATCAGCCCGCTTGGCAGCATTTTGGGCATGATGCGCTGGACGCCCCTTCAAGCAACGCTGGAGCAAGGCGGCAGCATTCAACGCTTTGCATCAACCAGCGAACTACTGGCGCAAGCCACTGGCGCAGCAGTGCCTGTGGCCGCCTTGTTCGACTGGTTGGTGGGTACCAACACCGCAGCGCCCGGGTGGGCGGCGGATCTGACGCAACAAGCCAATGGCCGCATCAGCGCCAAAAGAACTTCACCTGCCCCGCCGGTTGACTTGCGCATCGTGCTGGATAAATAAGCGATGAAGGCGATCTACGACGTTCTGGCACCGGCAAAACTTAATTTGTTTTTGCACATCACTGGCCGCCGTCCCGATGGCTACCACCTGATGCAATCAGTGTTCATGCTGATCGACTGGTGCGACACGCTGCACTTTGAGCTGCGCACAGACGGCCAAATCACCAGAGCCGATGTGGGGCCCATCGGCGAGGCCTTACCCGCCGAAGACCTGACCGTGCGCGCTGCCAAGGCATTGCAGCGCGCCTGCGGCACAGCGCTAGGCGCACACATCAGCCTGGACAAACGCATCCCATCCCAAGCCGGTATGGGTGGCGGCTCGTCTGATGCCGCCAGTTGCTTGCTGGCCTTGCAGCGGCTTTGGGGTGTTCAGTTGCCGCGCCAGGGGCTGTTGGCCATTGCCCTCGGCTTGGGCGCCGACGTGCCGTTTTTTCTGTTGGGTGGCAACGCTTGGGTGGAGGGCGTGGGCGAACTGCTGACCCCGGTCAAACTACCAAAGGCTGATTTTTTAGTGGTCAAGCCGCCGCTAGGCGTGGCAACACCCGCAATTTTTGCGTCGCCAGGGCTCAAACGCGACACTGAAACTGCTACAATCCAAGGCTTTGCTGCGTTAGACGAATTTGAAGTTTTTGGGTTCGGACGAAACGACTTGCAGCCAGTAGCCACACAATTTTGTCCACAGATTGCCCAGTCGCTCGACTGGCTGTCCGAACAAAAACTCAGCGGCCGAATGACTGGTTCGGGAAGTGCGGCGTTTGCACCGCTGCAGCAAAATGTGAGTGGCATCTTTGATGCCAGGTTTGAAGTTCCAAGCCATCCGGATGGCTGGAAAGTTCGCAAATGCAGTAACTTGCAGAACCATCCTCTTGTGGGTTGGTAGCGAATGTCAGATGCAATTGAGTTATGGGAGTTATGGGTTGGTTGCTGGTCAACAAAATGACGAGCAACCGTCCCGTGTAGGGGTGTCGCCAAGTTGGTTAAGGCACCGGATTTTGATTCCGGCATTCGCAGGTTCGACTCCTTCCACCCCTGCCAAAACCTTGTTGAGGGCTTATGCGGCGCGTACAACACACGTACGCAACGCGTAAGCCCTCGGTTGATTTAAAAAGCGCTCTGTCAGTTTTACAGGCTTTTGTTTTTGCCAAGTTAGCCACGTCACATTAAGAAACTGCTGGGCCCCACATGCAAACGCTTCAATCAGCTCACTCAGCTAATCTAGCTCAATCAGTTCACACACTTCACTCAACGCACCCGACAAATCATTCCGATTTCATGCTGTTCACCGGCAATGCCAATCCCAGCATGGCACTTGAAATCGCCCAGCACCTGGGCATCAGCTTGGGTGCAGCCCACGTTGGCCGGTTTTCAGACGGCGAAGTCACTGTTGAAATTCAGCAAAACGTGCGCGCACGTGACGTGTTTGTGGTGCAGTCGACCTGCGCGCCCACCAACGAAAACCTGATGGAATTGCTCATCATGGTTGATGCCCTAAAGCGTGCGTCGGCCGAGCGTATCTCAGCCGTCATCCCGTACTTTGGCTACGCCCGGCAAGACCGCCGCCCACGTTCCGCCCGGGTGCCCATCACCGCCAAAATGGTTGCCAACATGCTGCAAGCTGTGGGTGTGTCGCGCGTTTTGACAATGGATTTGCACGCTGACCAAATTCAGGGCTTTTTTGACATTCCGGTGGACAACATTTACGCCTCACCTGTGCTGCTCGGCGACTTGCGGCAAAAAAATTATTCAGACCTGATGGTGGTGTCGCCAGACGTCGGCGGCGTGGTGCGCGCACGCGCTTTAGCTAAGCAGCTGGGTTGCGACATGGCGATTATTGACAAGCGCCGCCCCAAAGCCAACGTGTCTGAAGTCATGCACGTGATTGGCGACATTGAAGGCCGTAACTGCGTCATCATGGACGACATGATTGACACCGCAGGTACGCTGGTCAAAGCCGCTGAAGTGCTAAAAGAGCGCGGCGCCAAAAAAGTTTATGCGTACTGTACGCACCCGATTTTTTCGGGCCCGGCAATTGACCGCATTGCCCAGGGCGATGCGCTGGATGAAGTCGTCATTACCAACACCATTCCCTTGAGTGAAAGCGCCAGGGCATGCAAGAAAATCCGCCAGCTCTCGGTCGGGCCATTGATCGCTGAAACGATTCAGCGCATCGCCAAGGGAGAGTCGGTGATGAGTTTGTTTTCGGACCAGGACCAGGCGGTATTAATCTGACCTGATTCGTCTGAAACAAAAAGCGGCAACACATGTAAATGTGTTGCCTTTTTAAACGGGGCACAGCTGGTCGCGGCCTGCCCTTTTCAAGGAGTATTTTTATGAAATTCGTCGCTTTTGAGCGCGCCAAGCAGGGCACGGGTGCGAGCCGCCGTCTCCGCATCACGGGCCGCACGCCCGGTATCGTTTACGGTGGTACTGGTGATGCATTGCTGATCGAACTCGATCACAACGCGTTGTTCCATGCCATCAAAAAAGAAGCCTTTCACGCATCTATTCTCGACATGGAATTGGCCGGTACAGAACACCGAGTGCTGCTGCGCGATTTGCAAATGCACCCATTCAAGCCGCAAGTGCTGCACATCGACTTTCAGCGCGTCGACGCCACCACCAAGATGACCATGAAAGTGCCGCTGCACTACAGTGGTGAAGAAAATTCACCCGCCATCAAAGCTGAAAACTGCCTGGCTAACCACGTGTTGACCGAGCTGATGATTTCTTGCTTCCCGGCGGATATTCCTGAGTCCATTGACGTTGACTTGAGCGGCCTGAAAAAAGGTTCATCCTTGCACGTCAAAGACATCACGCTGCCAAAAGGCGTGAAGTTTGTCGCCAAAGGCCAGGTCAACCCGGTGCTGGTCTCGGTCACGCCAATTGTCGAAGAGGTGGCGGCCGCTGCTCCAGTGGCTGATGCTTCAGGCGGCAAAGACGCCAAAGCCGCTGCTGGCAAAGCCGCAGCCGCGTCAAAAGACGCTGCCAAAGCACCGGCCAAAGCGCCCGCCAAGCCTGCTGCCAAGAAATAATTCTTTTCTGCACGGCCGAAAAGCCAAAAGCCCCGCCCTCGCTTGATGGCCGGGGCTTTTTTTATGGCAATCTAAAATCACATCATGGAAACCGAAGCATGATCAAGCTGTTTGTCGGCCTGGGCAACCCGGGCGCAGAGTACGAAGCCACCCGCCACAACGCGGGTTTTTGGTGGATGGATGCCTTGTCGCGTGAGTTAAAAGCGCCGCTAGCCTTTGACAAAAGCTACTACGGCCAAGCAGCCCGCACTGCCGTCAACGGCCAAAACATCTGGCTGCTGACCCCGCAAACCTTCATGAATTTATCGGGCAAATCTGTCGCCGCGCTGGCCAAATTTTTCAAGATCAAGCCTGAAGAAATTCTGGTGGCGCATGACGAGCTTGACGTGGCACCCGGCCAGGTTAAATTGAAATTTGGCGGCAGTCACGCCGGCCACAACGGCCTGCGCGACATCCACGCCCAGCTGGGTACGGGCGACTACTGGCGGCTGCGCCTGGGCGTAGGCCACCCCGGTAACAAGGACGAGGTGGTCGACTGGGTGCTGAGAAAACCCATGCAAGAGCACCGCGCAGCGATTGAAGAATGCATCATCCGATCTCTCAAAGCCGTACCCGCGCTGTTGGCAGGCGAGATGGACAAAGCCACGATGCTAATTCACACCAGCGCACCGCCCAGGCCGAAACCACCTAGAAAAGCAGCTGACGTTGCGGTGGGAAAACCGCCCGACAATACTTGACGGCCTTTTGACTTACTATTGTTTTCATAGCTGCTAGCGCTTGTTTTATCTGGGCTACAGCCCTAAACTTTGCCGAATCACACCGCCAAGCGCTGCATAAAGCGCTGGTCAATCGCATTTTTAGCTTGCCATGCCCAAGCACCTGCAAAACCAAAGCCGCCATACAGTGCAATGGCGTATCGGTTGCCAGTGCTGACGAGTGCCAGCCAGCGGCGCTGCGGGCGCAATAGCAGTAGCGGCTGGCCAGCGCAAAGGCCATCGGTATGCTGGCGTAGAACACAAAGTCTAGTGTGATGTCTAAAAACGTTCCGGTCGGTTGCCTGAGTTTGCCGTGCTACCGCACCGCCTAAGCCGTCATACAACAAGCCGTCACACAAGCGCGACACACAACAAACCGTCACGCAAGCCGTCACACAAGCGCGACATAGTTATCGCCGCCAATCCCGGCAAGTAAACCTACTGGGTAATGGCCAGCGTCGCCAACAGGCCGATAACGAAACCGGCAAACGTCAGCGCATTGGCCGTCACGCCGGTCCGCGCCAGCGATTGCCTGGCGCCGTCCAGCGCAGGCCTGACTAGCTGGCTTAGGTCGCGATCAAACATGTTGCAAAAGCATTTGGTCGGTTTGCTCGTTAGCTTTTGCTACATAATTAATAGCTGCTAGCGCTTGTATCAATTGGGCTACAGGCGTATTTAGTTCCAGACCTGCGAAATCTGCCGCCTACAAAGCTAATCGCCGCTTTCCATCGCCTTGCGGTGCCGCTCCACAAATTCCTGGTAGGTGTTGATACCGCGCAGCTGCAAAATGGCGTTGCGCACTGCCGCTTCAACCAGCACGGCGATGTTGCGGCCAGCCTCTACCTGAATGATGACTTTGCGCACCGGTATGCCCAAGATGTCCTGGTTCAAAGGCTCGTACGGGATGCGTTCGTACTCGCGTTCCAGCGTTTCGCGCCGCACCAGGTGCACCATCATTTTCAGGCGCATTTTGCGGCGTACCGCGGTCTCGCCAAAAATCGCTTTGATGTCCAGCAGGCCAATGCCGCGCACCTCGAGCAGGTTTTGCAGCAAGTCCGGGCAGCGCCCTTCAATCGTGGTTTGGTTGATGCGGTACAGGTCTACCGCGTCGTCGGCCACCAAGCCGTGGCCCCGTGAAATCAGCTCCAGCCCCAGCTCACTTTTGCCTAAGCCAGACTCGCCAGTGATCAGCACACCCAAACTAAAAATATCCATGAACACGCCATGCATCGACGTACGGTCCGCAAAGTGTTTGGACAAATAAGCCCGCAGCACATCAATCACAAAAGCGGCAGATTCAGGCGTGGCAAACATCGGCAAACCAGCGCGCTCGCACATCGCCAGCAGCGTGTCGGGCGCAGTTTGACCGTCAGCCAAGATGAGCACTGGCGGCTCTAGTTTGATGATGCGCGACACGCGGCGCGCGCAAGCTTCCTGGTCAGCGTTCATCAGGTACGCGACCTCACGCTCGCCCAGAATTTGCACCCGGTACGGGTGGATGTAGTTCAGGTAACCGACCAGATCTGCGCCTGAGCGAGCCGCCCGCACCGCCACTTCGTCAAAGCGCCGCTCGGACGCGCCCAGGCCAGCCACCCATTCCCACTTTAAATTAGCGCGGTGGTCCTCAAATAAAACGTCAGCACTGATAGCGGTCGGTTTCATGCAGCGGTCGGTTTCATGCGGCAGTCGGTTTCATGCGGCGGCGGGTTTCATCTACAACAGCCGCTCAAGCCGCTGATTGCCAGGACGCCAGCAGCAAGTGCAGCGCCGCAGCGTCGGCGGTGATTTTGAGTTTTTCGCGCAGCGCGCTGTCGCTTAACATCTCGGCGATTTCCGACAATATCTCCAAATGCTTTTGGGTAGCCGCTTCCGGCACCAGCAAGAAAATCAGCAGCGCCACGGCTTGCTCATCAGGCGCATCAAAACCAATCGGCGTTTGCAACTGGAACACCGCCGCCATGGGTGCCTTTAGCCCCTTGATACGGCCATGCGGAATAGCCACGCCATGCCCCAAGCCGGTCGAACCCAAACGCTCGCGCGCAAACAGGCTGTCAGTGATCAAGGCACGGCTCATGCCGTGCTGGTTTTCAAACAGCAGGCCGGCTTCTTCAAAAGCACGTTTTTTGCTGGTCGCTTCAACGCTGACCAAAACCTGAGCGGGAGGCAAAATTTGCGAGAGTCGGTTCATAGTGCTTTTAATAGGACAGCAAATTATGCACTTTTAGCGGGGTTTGAAAGCCAAACGCCCATAAAAAAGCCGCCAAGTCGGCGGCGGCTTGTTGACGCCTGGCTTTTAGGCGCTGGGCTGCTCTTGGCTGGGGGACTGACGCTTTACCGCGATGTGGTGGTGGTCTTGCGTCTTGGTCTTGTAGCGCGCCACCTGGCGGTCTAGCTTGTCGGTCAGCTCGTCAACGGCGGCATACAAGTCGGCGTGTGAGCTTTCAGCAAAAATGTCGCGGCCTTTGACATGCACATTGCACTCGGCACGTTGGCGAAAATCTTTTTCTTTCATGTTGTCAACTGTCAGCAAAACTTTAACATCCACCACCTTGTCGAAGTGGCGGGTTATTCGGTCAAGTTTACTGGTCACGTAGCCACGCAATGCGGGGGTAACTTCAAGATGGTGGCCGCTGATCGTCATGTTCATAGGAAAACTCCTTTTAAAGGAAGGCACTTTGCACAAAAACTGCTGTTTAGAGCAGCAACTAGAACAACATACTTAAATTAACTATGCGCGCAAAATTAGGAAATTGCAACCTTGCACTGCACAAAAGATGCAACTGAGTGCGGGTATTTGAAAGGTGCTGTGTGAGCTTTACGTTTGCTAACGGCTCAGTGCCATAATCTGCGCTTAGTCACTACGGAGAAATCCTTGGAAACCAGCAGGCAAATGTCCACTTTTTGCTAGCTTTCAGCACCGCAGACGGACGCAAAGACGTTGCTGGGGATGTTGCAGGCACAGCACCTTCACCCTCTTTTAGTTCAGGTTCGCCGCAGCTCATGCCGAACCGTGAAACAACCGGCAACCGTCATGCTCAATATTTTTACGCTGGCCAACGGCAGGCTTTTCCAAGAAGAAATCGAGTCGCTCGAAGAGCTCTCCAAGTTCCAGCCGATCTGGGTAGACCTGGAGTCCCCAACGCTGGAAGAAAAACGCTGGATCAAACAATACTACGGCTTGTCGATTCCTGAAGACGCGATGGACGAGGACATTGAAGAGTCCGCCCGCTTTTACGAAGAAGACAACGGCGAGCTGCACATCCGGTCTGACTTTTTGATTGCCGATGAAGACGAGCCGCGCACCGTGCGGGTGGCTTTTATTTTGAATCTGCTCAACGACGACCTCAAAAGCAAAGGTGTGCTGTTTTCTATCCACGATGAAGACGTGCCGGTGTTCCGGCTGCTACGGATGCGGGCACGCCGCGCGCCCGGGCTGATTGAAGACGCCAAGGAAGTGCTGCTCAAGTTGTTTGACGCGGATGCTGAATATTCAGCCGACACGCTGGAAGGCATTTACGTGGAGCTGGAAAAAGTTAGCGCCAAAGTGCTGTCAGGCGACGTGACCGACGTGCTGGCGGGCGAAGTGCTGGGCGCGATTGCCCGCCACGAAGACTTGAACGGCCGCATTCGCCGCAACATGATGGACACGCGGCGGGCGGTCAGCTTCATGATGCGCAGCAAAATGCTCAGTGGCGAGCAATTTGAAGAGGCGCGGCAAATTTTGCGCGACATTGATTCGCTTGATTCACACACCGCTTTCCTGTTCGACAAAATCAACTTCTTGATGGACGCTACGGTGGGCTTCATCAACATCAACCAGAATAAAATCATCAAAATCTTCTCAGTGGCCAGCGTTGCGCTGCTGCCGCCCACGCTGATCGCGAGTGTCTACGGCATGAACTTCAAAGGCTTTTTCCCCGAGCTGGAATGGGCTTACGGCTACCCGTATGCGCTGGTGCTGATGATTGCCAGTGCGGTGGTGCCAATGTGGTATTTCAGAAAGCGCGGCTGGTTGAAGTAAGGTTTTGAATGCTCTGTTATCAGGGCGGTAGTGGAAACGCTATTGTTTTAGTAGCTGCTTGCGCATGTTTTATATGCACTAGAGCCTGTTTTTATGCTGAAAAATCAATCAAACTGCCCGCTCGACGTGCTGCACGCCCAGCTTCAAGCCCAGCGCCTTGATGACTTTCATCACGGTTGCAAATTCAGGGTTACCGTCGGGTGACAAGGCTTTGTATAAACCTTCGCGGGCCAGGCCAGTGTCGCGAGACAACTGGCTCATGCCGCGTGCCTTGGCAATGCTTCCTAAAGCTCTGCGAACCAGGCTGCCATCGCCCGGGTCGTCTTGAACAGACAGCTCGAAATACAGCTCAATGTCTTCTTCTGTTTTCAAGTAGTCCGCACTGTCCCAACGGGAGAATTTTTCAGGTGAAATTGCTTTTGTCATTGCTCAGCCTTCCAAAGTTTGGCCATTGCAATGGCACGCTTGATATCTGAATTTTGCGTTCGCTTGTCACCACCGGCCAGCAACACGATCATCAACTGGCCATACTTGATAAAGTACACCCTGTAGCCCGGACCATAGTCAATTCGAAGCTCAGAAAGGCCCTCACGCAATAGCTTTGAATCTCCTGAATTTCCGTCAGCCAGACGGTCTATGCGAACCTGAATCCGAAGGCGTGCCATACGGTCGTTCAGTCCAACCAGCCAGCTGTCGAAGGAATCGCTTCTTATGACTTCGAGCATCAGCAAGTGTAATCTATGGTTTACATATAAGCAATTTTTAAAACCCGAAACACCTTAAACTGCCGCCCGCTCCAGATTCAGCGCCAGCAGGCGCTTCAAGATTTCCTCATCTGGCATGTATGGCGTGTAGTCGGCCCAGCTATAGGCTGCGGCCACTGCTGCGTCGAGTTGCTTGTGCGCAGCGTCTAGCCAGGCGGGGCGCTGGTTGTAGAGCTTGGTCAGGGTGCGGTCTAGCAGGTCTTTTTCGTGGCCGGGTTTGGCGATGATTCTGTCTGGGTAGGGGCTGGTGGTCATGCCAAGCGGCGTGACTTCTGGGACGCGGTCTGTCCACTCGGGTGGGTTTAGCCAGTTTTCTCGCAGGTCGTTGAGGTGTTTGGCGGCTTTGGCTATGGCTTCGCTTGAACCACGGGTTTTAAGTCCGCTGATTGGGAACGGAAAGGTTTCAAAACACGATTTGGCGTTGTAGGTCGGGTCGTTACCCACGCCGTGCATCGAGGCATTGGCGAGCGACCAGGCTTCGTGCATGCGGCTGGAGAGGATGCCGAAGGTTAGGTCGTCGGCTCGCGCAATGCAGTTCAAACGTGAATCAGGAAGCACACTGCTCGGTATGAAACAGAAGAACCGGTGCTTTGCCACGCGCGGAGTGACGATGTAGCGATCAATCGACTGAATGGCAACTCGCAGATCAATTGCTGGGCGTTTGAGCAGCCAATATTTACGCGCCAAATAGGCTTCTCGCTTGGCTTGGCGAACAGGTTTGACAACCTTCACGACGTACTCGAACGGCGA
>JAYWFR010000159.1:0-10129 GCA_043778695.1 Polaromonas sp.
GATCAGCCGCTGCAAGCACGAGTTAAGGCGTGGCGACATGAGCGTGCCGCTCGGCTTGTGTGCCTAGCAAACTGGGAATGCCCGCATCAAAAATTAACAACCGCGTCCCGTTTTTGATGGCGGCCGTCAGCGGCCATGCATCGGTAATTTGCCTTTGCCTGTAAAGCCCACCTGTGCATGTCGTCAGCACGTCGTCAGCACGTAGCCAAAACCAAAGTCAAGATTCACAAAACAATGCTGGGCGTGGCTGGTGTTGCGTAGCAGCAGCTCGGCTGCATCACTGACGTTGATTTTTGCCGCCACAGGGCCTGAAAACGCCGGTTGCATCGCCACCCGAATAAACGCACTTTAAGTCAACGCGCACGTCGCCCAGCCTTGTGCTGCATGGGCTTTGAACCAAGCCAGCATGCGGCCGTGATGTTCATGCGCGGGCCAACACAGGGCAACCGGTGCGTTGGAATTTAGCAGACACCTACCGGCTGGGGCGCTCAAGTCCCTTCTTCCAGCAGCTCTTTAACTTGGGCGTGGGTGGCGGTAGGCATGTCCACCGGCAAATCAAACACCCACACGCCGCCGGTTTGCTTGAACGGCATTTGTTCAACGCTGCTGCCGCGTATCAGTTCTGACACCGCTTGGCCGAACTTGATGGCGCGTGCTTTGGCACAAGCCTGTGCGGTAGCAAAGGCGTCGTTTTCCAGGTTGAGGGTGGTGCGCATGTGATGCTCGATAGATTAAGTGATGCAATTTATGGCTTTTGCATCAAAAGGGAAAATTTTCCACTTCATTCGTATGGGGCAAATGCTATATTTTCAGGAGCTGCATGCCCCCTATTTAATTGGTCTGACAGCGTAAACAGTATCAAAAATGCCGCTGTGTTGATCGAACATGGGCGTTTGTTTATCCCAGACCGGGTAAAAGCCCTTGTTTGCTGTGTTCCTATGACTCGTAGACTGGCAATTCTAGGGAAAACCCGTATATTTCTGGCATGGTTAATACAAGCACATTGTTGAGGGCGTCAATTGGCGCGAGCAAAGAGTTCTTTCGCCCACCCGGTGAGCAGCGCGCCGAGTTCGTTGTCATGCCGCATACTCAGCCCATCATGGTTCCTATCCGCTCTATCGGCCCCAGTCATGGCGGGCGCATTGCTGCGCATCTGCTGTCGCTTAGCGCGCCGGACCGTTACTTGCGCTTTGGCTACATGGCCAACGACGAGCAGGTGCGCCGATATGTCGATGGGCTGAATTACGAGCGCGACGATATTTTTGGCATTTACAACCGCAAGCTAGAGCTGATTGCCATGGCGCACCTGGCTTTTTCAACCGATGCCCAGCTCAGCAGCTGCGCCGAGTTTGGTGTGTCAGTGCTGGCGTCAGCACGTGGGCGCGGCTATGGCTCGCGCTTGTTTGACCGGGCCGTGATGCACGCTCGCAATGAAGGCGTGGGCATGATGTTTATCCACGCCCTGAGCGAGAACACCGCCATGCTAAACATTGCCCGCAAGGGCGGCGCAACCATTGAGCGTGACGGCAGCGAAAGTGAAGCGTATTTAAAGCTGCCGCCCGCTGATTTGGATTCGCGAATGACGGAAATGGTGGAAGAGCAAATCGCCCAAACCGACTACCGCCTGAAAGTACAGGCCAAGCAGTTTTGGAGCTTTTTATCAACGCTGCAAGATGTGCGCTGCGGCGTGCGGGGTGCTCGCGATAAATCGGCGATGTAAATGTAGCCCCTGGGAACGCCGGCTTCGCGCAGCTCCCAGCACCTTGCAAGCCGCCGCTCGTTGAAGGTTTGGCTTGTGTCGTCTGTCCAAAGCTGCTCAAGCAGGCTTCAGGCCCGGCGGGGCTAATTTTCCTTGTCAGCGGTCCTTCGAAAATTGACGTGCTGCATGACGACGTTCTTCGGCTATCCTTACTTGCTTAGCAACTACCGAACACACTGTGTCCGACAACCCTCCCAGTAGGTCTTCAAAGCACGAAGCCAAACATGAAGACAAGCGCGGCTTTTTGCAAAGGCTGGCTGAAATGCTTCACCCCGGGCCAGACTCCAAAGACGAGCTGATTGAAACCCTCGTTGAGGCGCAAGACAACGACGTGATCGGTGCGCAAAGCCGCGAAATGCTCGAAGGCGTGATCCGCATGGCCGACATGACGGCTGGCGACGTGATGGTGGCCGCACCGCGCATGGACCTGGTCAACATTGACGCCCCGTTTGACGAGCTGCTGCACCTGATCATCGACACCGCGCACTCGCGCTTTCCGGTGTACGAAGGTGAAAAAGAAAACATCATCGGTATCTTGATGGCCAAAGACTTGCTGAAATTGCAGCGTGCCCCTGAGCTGAACATCAAAGCCCTGCTACGCCCCGCCGTGTTTGTGCCTGAGAGCAAAGGCTTGAACGATTTGCTGCGCGAGTTCAGAGGCAACCGCAACCACCTGGCGATTGTCATTGACGAGTTTGGCCGCACGGCGGGCCTGATCACGATTGAAGACGTGCTGGAGCAAATCGTTGGCGAGATTGAAGACGAGTTTGACGTGGCCGAAGACGACGGCGATATTTTTGGCCTGCCTGACCGCAGCTTTCGCATCAAGGGTGATACGTCCATCGAACGCGTCAGCGAAGCCTTTGGCGTGACGCTTAGCGATGCTGACTTTGACACCATAGGCGGCTTGGTCGCCCACCGTATGGGCCATGTGCCCAAGCGCGGCGAAGGCTTTGCATTGAGTGGCCTGCAATTTACCGTGCTGCACACCAAAAGCGGCGCGGTCAAATGGTTCAAGGTCGCGCCCGTGGGCGTGCAAACCAGTCTTGATTTAACTTAAGCCTCATGGGTTTGCGGCAATTTGCTCTTATTTTAATAGCTGGTTGCGCACATGCTTTTAGCATCGCATGGCCTTTTAGTGTTGGAATGACAAGTGGACAACCGGTCTGGTGGCTACAGCTGCTGGCCATGGCAGTGCTGGCAGCCACGTTGAACACAGCCAAAACCAAACGCGACGCTGCGCGGCAAGGCTGGCTGTTCGCATGCGTCATGCAGGTGGCTACCTGGTGGTGGCTGTTCATCTCGCTGCACATCTACGGCGGTTTGGCCGCGCCGCTGGCGGTATTGGCCATTGTCGGGCTGGCAGCCTTTTTGGCGCTGTACTACGCCGCTGCTTGCGCTACTTTTGTGGCTGTTGCGCCCGCAAATACAGCGGGACGTGCTATTACTTTTGCAGCCTTGTGGTTGCTGGCCGAGTTGTGCAGGGTGGCGCTTTTCACGGGCTTCCCGTGGGGGCAGGGCGGCTATGCGCAGCTTGATGGCCCCTTTGTTGGCCTGGCCAAATGGGTGGGCGTGCACGGGCTGACGTTTGGCGCAGCGCTGCTGGGCTTTGCACTAGCCGCCTGCATTGCCAAGCCCAGACGATTAACCGCCAGCGTGGTGGCTGCTAGCGTGCTGGTCGCTGCCCTCGGCAGTTTGGTGTTGCAGGGCGGCTCGGGGGCAACATCGTTTTACAGCCAGCCGCACCCCCGACCGCTGGGCCGCAGTGATACGCCCTTCACCGTCACGCTGCTACAAGGCAACATCGCCCAAGACGAAAAGTTCAAACCCACTGGCGGCTTGCCTGATGCCCTCAATTGGTACGGCCAGCAGTTGTTGGCCGCTACCGCCACGTTGGTGATCACGCCTGAAACCGCGCTGCCTGTGTTGCCTGAGCAGCTGCCCGATGGTTACTTGGAGGCCTTGAGTCAACGTTTTACCCAGCCTTCGTTTGGCCTTGCCAGCACGGCAGCGCTGATTGGTATTCCGCTGGGTAACAGCAGCGCCGGCTATACAAATTCAGTCATTGCGTTAAAGCCGCCTACCCCCGCAGAGCCAGGCGTTTACCAATATAACAAGCACCACCTGGTGCCGTTTGGGGAGTTCGTGCATCCGCTGTTCAAGTGGTTTTTAGCGCTGGTCAACATTCCGCTGTCAGACTTCAACCGCGGCGACCTCAAGCAGCCGTCGTTTGACTGGCAAGGCCAGCGCATCGCCCCCAATATTTGTTATGAAGACTTGTTTGGTGAAGAGCTGGCTGCCAGGTTTGTTGACCCAGCTACTGCGCCGACCATGATGGTCAACATCAGCAACATCGGCTGGTTTGGCAACACCGTGGCTATTGATCAGCACTTGAACATATCTCGCATGCGAGCCCTTGAGTTTGAACGCCCCATGATTCGCGCCACCAACACCGGCGCCACAGCCATCGTTGACCACACAGGCCGCGTCACGCACCTGTTGCCGCGCCACACGCGGGGCGTGCTGACGGGCGCGGTTGGAGGCCGCAGCGGCGTCACGCCGTACGCTTGGTGGGCCGCTCGCTTTGGGTTGCGCCTTTGGTGGGTGTTGATCTTCGCTATTTTTTTAGGAGCTGTTAGCGCCCGTGTTTATGGGGCTAGAGGTAGATTTAGGGGGTGAAAGTCGAAGAGTTTAGGTCTAATCGTATTTAAAAATAGGTATGTCGTTTACCTTTTTACAATACAGACTTTAATCAACCGTCCCCCTGCTGTGCCATGGCCAAAATAGTAGTTTTAGAAGATGACGCCGCCACCCGCAGATTGATCTGTGCCGTGCTTCAAAAATCTGGGCATGAGGTCATTGACGTCGACAACGGTGCCGAAGGCCTGTTGACAGTGCTGGCTGAGCAGCCCGATTTGGTCATCAGCGATGTCGACATGCCAAAGATGACCGGCTTTGAGGTGCTGCAAAACGTGCGGATGGAGCACGAGACGGCAGACACCTCCTTTATTTTGTTGACATCGCTGTCTAGCCGCTCTGACGTACGCAAAGGCATGGCCCAGGGTGCAGACGACTACATCACCAAGCCGTTTGCGGCCGCCGAGTTGATTGAATCGGTAAATGCGCAGCTCAGCAGACTGGCACACCGGCGCGGCCAAACGATACCCGCCGAAGCACCAGATTTTGAGTCCACATCGCCAGCGGAGTTAACGCTGGATCCGCTGCCATCGATTGAACGCGAGCCAGTGGACTCTGAGCCAGTTGTATTGCAACCGCGGCCTGCTGCTGAAGACCTACCACGCCAAGCCATCGACAAGGCTTGGGCGGTGAACTTGAGCGTTCAAAACCACGAGCAGATGCAGCAAGCTCTGCCGGTCAAAGACTGGCGGCTGCTGCTGCGCCAGCTGTTCATCCCTGTTAGCAAGAGTGCGGTGCTGCGCGCTGCTGACTACCTTGACCTGCAAGGCGGTAGCCTGACTTTGTATTTTGTTGACCGCGGCCCAGCCAGCGCTGGGCTTGCGGTTGACGGCCCCACCCGCGCCGCACATGTTGTAGAAACCCTGGTGCTGGCTGCTGCCGAATGCAAGCGCTGGGCTGCTGCGCAATTTAAAGCCCTGAATGCGCCGCCCGCCCGGGTCGTGGTTAGCCTGCATGCGGGGCCCATTGAGATCATGGAAGTACCCATGGATGTTGGTGGCGAGCGTTCGACGGTAGTGGGCGCAACGGCAGACTACATCTCCAGGCTGCGCGATGGTGAGCCGCGCGTGATGTGGCGCGTGTTGATCACCGACCGAGCGCTTCAAGAGTCTGCCGGTTTGTACAAGCTGGGCGCCAGCATGGAGGTCAGTGTCGGTGCCCAAGAACGCACCGTGCACGCACTGCAAGGCCTGGCAACTGAAATTAGCCAGCTTGATTTGCAGGTGCAAGCCGCAGACTGGATTTAATGCGCAGCCGTGCCCGTTAAAATTGGGTATGCTTAGTTTTCAAGACATCATCCTCACACTTCAAGGCTATTGGGCCAAACAAGGCTGCGCGCTGCTGCAACCGTACGACATGGAGGTCGGCGCTGGTACATCCCACACCGCCACCTTCCTGCGTGCTTTGGGCCCCGAGCCGTGGAAGGCCGCCTACGTGCAGCCCAGCCGCCGCCCAAAAGACGGCCGCTACGGCGAGAACCCCAATCGCCTGCAACATTACTACCAGTACCAGGCAGTGCTCAAGCCCGCACCCGCCGACATTTTGGAGCTCTATTTAGGCAGCCTTGAAGCACTGGGTTTTGACCTCAAACAAAACGACATTCGATTCGTCGAAGACGATTGGGAAAACCCGACGCTCGGCGCATGGGGCTTGGGCTGGGAGGTCTGGCTTAACGGCATGGAAGTCACGCAGTTCACCTATTTCCAGCAAGTCGGCGGCATTGACTGCAAACCCATCACTGGCGAGATCACCTACGGCCTGGAACGCCTGGCCATGTACTTGCAGGGGGTAGACAACGTCTACAACTTAAAGTGGACTGAGGGTCTCAGTTACGGCGACGTGTACAAGCAAAATGAAGTTGAGCAGTCGACGTATAACTTCGAGCACTCGGACGCAGATTTTTTGTTCACTGCCTTCGCGGCGCATGAAAAGCAGGCCAAGCACTTGATTGACGCGCAACTGGCTTTGCCCGCCTACGAGCAAGTTTTAAAAGCCGCGCACAGCTTTAACCTGCTCGACGCGCGCGGCGCCATCAGCGTGACAGAGCGCGCCGCCTACATTGGCCGCATCCGTAACCTGGCGCGCGCAGTAGCGCAAAGCTATTACGAGAGCCGTGAACGCTTGGGCTTCCCCATGGCGCCGCGTGAATGGGTTGAGCAAATGGCGAAGAAGGCTGCTTGACCTAATGGGAGCATCAGATGCTGAAAAAAATTTCAATCCGTAATTTCAAGAGTTTTAGTGACGTTGAGATTGAGCTTTCGCAAGCGGTGGTGCTAGTCGGCCCCAACAATTCTGGCAAGACCACTGCTCTGCAGGCCCTAGCTTTATGGGACGCTGGATGCAAGCATTGGCTGGCTAAGCGCGACACCGAGAAAACCAAAGATGCCGCTAAAGCGGTGACGATAGGCAGGAAAGATCTTGTTTATTTGCCGTTGGCATCTTCGAATGCGCTTTGGCGAGATTTGAGAGTTCGTGAAGGTTACAAAGAAGACGACAAGCTCAAAACAAAAAATATTCACATTGAAATTACTGTGGACGGCATAGACGAGCAAGGCGAGTGGCGGTGCGGATTAGAGTTTGAGTACGTCAACGAGGAGTACTTTTATTGCAGGCCACTACGAACTTCAAAGGAAAAGAAACCAAATCGTTTGCTTGTTCCTGCTGATCGTGTCAAGGGCATCAAGCTAGCGTTTTTACCGCCAATGAGCGGCCTGCTTCTTGAAGAACCGCTGCTACAACCTGGACGGGTAGAGGTGTTGCTGGGTGGTGAGCGAAGCGGCGAAATTCTACGTAATCTTTGCTATGCGCTCTGGGAAAAAAAGGACGAAAGCTGGACGAATGTTGTCAAGGCAATGAAGTCGCTTTTCGGCTCAACTCTCAAGAGTCCAGTCTTTGTGGTGCAGCTCGGAACTATTGAACTCAGTTACACGCAGCCAAACGGCATAGAACTTCCGCTGAACTCAGCGGGCAGAGGTATGCAGCAAACCTTGCTTTTGCTGGCATATATGCACCTCAACCCCGGCGCAGTCATCTTGCTGGATGAGCCAGATGCGCACCTTGAAATCTTGCGGCAGCGTCAAACCTATCATCTGATTACCGAAATCGCCCGGCGAACCAGTGCCCAGGTTATCTGCGCCAGCCACTCTGAAGTCGTGCTTAACGAGGCAATTGAGCGAGATACGGTGGTCGCGTTCGTCGGCAAGCCGCATCTCATCTCTGACGCGCGTGGCTCGCAGGTTCTCAAAGCTTTGCGAGATTATGGTTTTGAAAACTACATTCAAGCTGAGCAAACTGGATGGGTTTTGTATTTAGAGGGCAGCACGGATTTGGCATTGCTGCAGAGCTGGGCTAAGCGTTTGAATCACCCCGCACAGCAGGCGTTGGAAAAACCTTTTGTGCACTATATAAATTCGAACGTACCGTCAATTGCGTGTAATCATTTTGCAGCTGTGAAAGAGGCCAATCCCAAGCTTTATGGCATTGCACTGTTTGATCGGTTGGAAAAAGCTATTCAAGGCGACATGCCCGGTTTGGAGCAAATCGTATGGAGTCGCCGCGAGATTGAAAACTATATTTGTTCCGAAGCGGTCCTTTTGGGATTTGCTCGTGGCCAGGAACTACCAGAAGACTTGATTTCGGGTGTCGAGAGTGAAGCGCGTGTTGCCGCAATGACGGAAACGCTCCAAGAAATGGAAAGTGCAGCCAAAACATTTGGCACATCACTTTGGTCTGAAGATGCGAAAGCAAGCGAAGAAGTTTTGCCTCGTATTTTCAGTTTGTACTTGTCAAAAGTGAACGATATTCGTATGCCAACTAAAAAAGAATACTTCACGCTCGTTGAGTATCAGCCGCCAGAAAGCATCGATTCGGAAATTACTCAAAAGCTGGACGTGATCGCGGCTGTCGCAGCCAAAGGCAAATTGAACGCTGCGTAAGGTGCAACATTTCAGATTTGCGGCCTGTGTTTATAATGTAGATACACGTGTCTACTTGGGAGAAGATTCATGGAGCTACAGATCGGGAAATGGGGCAACAGTCTCGCACTGAGGTTGCCCGTGGCGCTTGCCAAAAAGGCGGGCCTACGCGAAGGCAGCCGTGTGCAGGCTGATGTGACTGCCGGGCGTGAGTTGCGGTTGGTCAATACGGGGAGCGAGTTAAAAGCAATGTCGCGCGCGCAACTGGCCAAAGAGTTGACGGACATGCATCGTGAGTGGCCGATGGGGCGGTCGGTTGTGCGCTGGATGCGCCACCAGGGTTATTGAGCGCCACATGGTTTATTTGGATACCAACGTATTGATGGCGTTGCTGTGCCCTGAGCCCGAAACGGATTGGATGATCAGTTGGCTGGCTACCTCTGATGGGTTAGAACTGGTCAGCAGCCCGTGGTGCAGGACTGAGCTTGCAAGCGCGCTAGCCATTAAAGAGCGTACCAAGCAACTGAGCAAAAAAGAAGTGGCTATTGCCAACCAAAAAGGCCTGGCAATTCTGGCATCCACGCGGTGTGAGCCGATTGAAACATCTGATTTCGACGAGGCCGCAGTGCTGTGCAGCCAAACCAACTCAAATCTGCGCGCCCCTGAAGCACTGCATTTGAGTTTGGCAAAGCGGGTCGGTTGCACAACCATTGCCACCATGGACGTTGTCATGCGTAAAGCGGCGCCCAAGCTGGGATTGAAACTGGTTAACTTTCGTAAATAACTTGCGAAGATCAGATAAATAAAGCAAACAAATAAAGCAAATGAAGAATCTTTTAGTCGAACTGTTTGTAGAAGAGCTGCCGCCCAAGGCCTTGAAAAAGCTGGGTGATGCGTTCGCTGGTGTGTTGTTTGAACAGCTCAAGGCGCAAGGGCTGACCACGGCTGAATCTGCTTTGACGTCTTTCGCGTCACCGCGCCGCCTGGCTGCGCACGTGACCTATGTTGCAGCACAGGCAGCGGATAAAGCCGTGTCGCAAAAGCTGATGCCGGTGGCTGTGGGTCTTGGTGCAGACGGTAGCGCAACGCCTGCGCTGCTTAAAAAGCTGCAAGCGCTGGGCGCTGATGCTTCAAGCGTTGCTGGTTTACGGCGTGCGCTTGATGGCAAAGCCGAAGCGCTGTTTTATGACAGCCAAGTAAAAGGCGCAACGCTGGCTGAAGGCTTGCAAAAAGCGTTGCTTGAAGCGATTGCCAAGTTGCCCATTCCCAAAGTCATGACCTACCAGTTAGCCGATGGCTGGAGCGACGTGAAGTTTGTGCGGCCTGCGCATGGGCTGGTGGCTTTGCATGGCAGCGATGTGGTGGCCATTGAGGCGCTGGGCTTGAAGGCTGGCAACACCACGCATGGCCACCGGTTTGAAGCATTGGTTGACCCTGTGGTTTTGCAGCACGCCGACAGCTATGCTGCCACGCTGGCTAAAGACGGCGCAGTGATTGCCAGCTTTGCCGAGCGGCGTGCAGAAATCGTTCGACAACTTGCAGAAGCTGCCGCCAAAATTGGTGGTGGCGTGACAGCGATTGACGACGATGCGCTGCTCGATGAAGTCACCGCCCTGGTCGAGCGGCCAAACGTGCTGGTCTGCGAGTTTGAAAAAGAATTCCTCGATGTGCCGCAAGAGTGTTTGATTCTGACCATGAAGGCGAATCAAAAATATTTCCCCTTGCTTGATTCAAGTGGCAAGTTGACGAATAAGTTTTT
>JAYWFR010000160.1:0-4267 GCA_043778695.1 Polaromonas sp.
CCCTTGATTGGTGCCGTGCTCAAGCGCCTGAAGCCGAACCCAGCATGATCACCCAGCTATGGATGCGCTATTCGGCTGACGGCGTGCCGGGCTTTGGCCTGCTTGAGGGGCAGCAGATCGCTGTTTGCCAAGGCGATATGTTTGGCACGTTTGAGCGTACTGGGCAGTCAGTACATTTGGCCGACGTCACGACCACGATGCCATGTGTACCCAGCAAGTTCATCGGTCTGTGGAATAACTATTACGCACAAGCCGCCAAGCAGGGCTTGAGCATCCCTTCTGAGCCTTTGTACTTTATCAAAGCGGCCAGCAGTTACTCTGCGCACGAGCAACCGTTTGAAGCGCCTGCCAGCTACGACGGGCGCGTGGTGTATGAAGGTGAGCTGGGTTTGGTCATTGGCAAGACTTGCAAAAATGTGTCAGTTGAAGACGCAGCGCAGGCGATTTTTGGCGTGACCTGCGTCAATGACGTGACAGCGCTTGATTTGCTAACGCGTGACGCGTCTTTTGCGCAATGGACGCGCGCCAAGAGCTTTGATACTTTCGGTATTTTTGGGCCTGTGATTGCGACTGGTCTTGACTGGTCAGCGCTGACCGTCAAGACACTGGTCAATGGCCGTGAACGGCAAAACTACCCGTGCAGCGACATGATATTTTCCCCGGCCCAAATTGTCTCTAGCCTGTCGCGTGAGATGACGCTCATGCCTGGTGATGTGATTGCCTGCGGAACCTCGCTGGGCGTTCTGCCTATCAAGCCGGGTACAGTGGTGGAGGTATCTATTGATGGGATTGGCGTTTTGCGAAACACATTTGCACCCAAAATGGAACCCACCCTAAATTTAATATAAATAAAGCTGACCCTTGCCATGAAAATTTGTGTAGTTGGTGCGGGTGCCATAGGCGGCATGTTGGCTGTCAAGCTGGCTCTCACAGGTCATGACGTCACTGTCATTTTGCGTGGCGCCAACCTGGAAGCTGTCAAACAAAACGGTTTGACGTTGATTGAAGAAAACGGCAACGAACTGCTGGCAAAGCCCATCAAAGCAACGGCCAGCCTGACCGAGGCAGGCGTGCAAGACCTGGTGATTTTGGGTATGAAGGCGCATCAGGTGGCTGCTGTGGCCGCGGACTTGCCGCAGCTGATGCACAGTGCCACCCGCGTGGTAACGATGCAAAACGGCATTCCCTGGTGGTATTTCTACAAGCTGGCGGGCAACTACACCGGCATGCCGGTACGCGCCGTTGACCCTGACGGAGTAATTGCCAAGTACATACCCATCGACAGCGTGATTGGCAGCGTGGTATACCCAGCGAGCGAGGTGATTCGGCCGGGCGTGATCAAGGTGATGGAAGGCAATCGTTTCACGCTGGGCGAAATTGACGGATCGGATACGCCCAGCATTCGCGCGATCAGCGATGCCCTCAAAGCAGCAGGTTTTAAGGCGCCTGTATCGATGGACATTCGCTCTGAAATCTGGCTCAAGGTGTGGGGCAATTTGAGCTTTAACCCCATCAGCGCACTGACACACGCCACGCTCGAGGACATTTGCCTGTACCCACCTACGCGCGAGTTGGCGGCCAGCATGATGACGGAGGCGCAGGCTATTGGTGAAAAGCTGGGCGTGCAATTTAAAGTGAGCCTGGAAAAGCGCATTGCTGGCGCGCAAGCGGTCGGCCAGCACAAAACCTCGATGTTGCAAGATGTGGAGCAGGGTCGAGCCCTTGAGTTGCAAGCCCTCGTTGCTTCGGTCATAGAGTTGGGCAACATCACCCAAACGCCGACGCCGACGATTCATGCCGTCTACGCGCTGGCCAGCCTGCTGGCTAAAAATTTACAGCAGCACAACGCGACTTTAAAAATTTCTTAAATTAAAAATCGATATGACCCACTTCACCACACTTCACCACATGGTCGCGCTGCAAGCGCCAACAGCCCCCGCCATGATGTCCCCTGGCGGCATGCCGCTGTCCTACGGCGCGATGAACCAGCTCATTGCGCAAACGACCGCGGCACTCAATGCCATGGGCATTGGCCGCGGCGACCGGGTCGGCATTGTGTTGCCCAACTGCCCTGAGATGGCGACGGCTTTTGTAGCAGTAGCCAGCGCCTGCACAGCTGCGCCGCTGAACATGGCTTATCGCACAGACGAGTTTGAGTTTTATCTGAGTGACTTGAAAGCCAAGGCGCTGATTGTTGCCGTCGGCAGTGAGACCCCGGCGCTGGCAGTGGCGGCCAAGCTGGGCGTCGCAGTGATTTATTTGAAAGCGCTGCCTGAACAAGGAGCGGGCAATTTTGAATTGATGTCTGATCAAAAAGGTACCGCATCTTTGCCCGGCCCGGCTCACGCCGACGATGTCGCCCTGATTTTGCACACTTCGGGCACCACCTCGCGGCCCAAAATTGTGCCGCTGTCGCACCGCAATGTGTGTGCATCTGCCCGCAACATCAGCCACACGCTGCAGCTCACGAGTGCCGACCGCGAGCTGCATGTGATGCCACTGTTTCATATCCATGGCCTGATTGCTGGCGTGCTGGCACCGATGGCAGTGGGCAGCATGATTTTTTGCACGCCGGGATTCAATGCACTCAAATTTTTCAGCTGGATGAAAGAGTGCAAACCCACCTGGTACACCGCAGTGCCCACCATGCACCAAACTATTTTGGCGCGTGCCGCAGGCAACATGGATGTGATTGAAGCCAACCCGCTGCGCTTTATTCGCTCGTCGTCGTCGTCGATGCCGCCGCAGGTGATTGCCGAGCTGGAGCGGGTATTCAAGACCCCCCTGATTGAGTCCTACGGCATGACCGAAGCTGCGCACCAGATGGCCAGCAGCCCACTGCCGCCGGGCAAGCGCATCCCGGGTTCTGTAGGCATTGCCGCTGGCCCTGAAGTCGCCATCATGGATGTTGAAGGCAAGCTTTTGGATGCAGGTGAAGTTGGCGAAATCGTGATTCGCGGTGAAAACGTCACGCTGGGTTATGAAAACAACGACAAGGCCAACGCCGAAGGATTCACCAACGGCTGGTTCCGCACGGGCGACCAAGGCACCATGACAGCAGACGGCTATGTCACGCTGACAGGTCGGCTAAAGGAAATCATCAACCGCGGCGGCGAAAAAATCTCACCGCGCGAAGTTGATGAGGTGCTGATGGATCACCCCGCCGTGGCGCAGGTCGTCACTTTCGGCATGCCGCATGACAAGCTGGGTGAAGAGGTCGCTGCTGCGGTGGTGTTGCGTGAAGGGAAAACCGCTACAGAGCAAGAAATACGTGCGTTTGTTGCTACTAAATTAGCAGACTTTAAAGTGCCTAAGAAGATTCTTTTGATGGATGAAATTCCCAAGGGCGCAACCGGCAAGCTGCAGCGCATTGGGCTGGCGCAAAAGCTGGGATTGGTCTAGCTCAATCTAGCCTAGTTACGCAGGCGACCGTCCCGTGACACCATCCCCAGATCAACAAACTTGCTGCCGTGCTGTTTGGCTGCGCCGTACGACACCACAAAGCCGCCAGCGTCGTAGGTTCGTAAACTCCGCATGGACGTGATCAGGCTTTCGGCGTTACCTGGCTTTTTTGCGCGCCGAATGGCCTCTGTTAGCACCTTTGCGCCAATGCAAGCTTCAAGGTGCGTGCTACTCATTGGCACCGTGATGCCCGAGTCCAACAAGGCTTTGGCGCATTCGCGCACCACCGGCAGCGGTGATGACGCGCTGGGCACAACCTGCGCAATCGACACGCCCGCGGCGGCTTCCCCTGCGGCCGCAATATATTGCTGAGCACCCACAAACGACAAGCTGGACATTGGAATGGTCAAGCCCCGGCTGACGAGTTGACGGCTAATTTCAGCTGCAGGGCCAGACAGCACAGTGTTGATCAATACATCCGGTTTGAGTTTTAAAAGTTCGTTAAGTAGCCTCGGCTCCACCTTGGCATTGCGTTGCAAAGAAAACGACTGGGGTTGCTTGCCCTGCTTGGCCAGGTAGTCAACGACAGCTGCAAAATTTTGTTTGCCTACCTCGTCGTCGTAGTGCACCACAACGATTTGTTTTAAACCCAGACCAGTCCAGAACGCCAGCATTTTTTCCAGCTCTTCGGGGTAAGAGGCCCGTAAAGTAAAAACCACTGGGTTGGGCTTGCGCACTGGGTTGGCGCCTGAAAAAGGCGCGAAAAACAGAACGTCGGCTTTTTCTGCCAGCGGCATCGCATCCAGACTTAAAGTAGCCGAGGCAAAACCAAAAAGGGCAGCAACTTTGTTTTCTTGCAAGAGTT
>JAYWFR010000161.1:0-24730 GCA_043778695.1 Polaromonas sp.
GCGGGCTCTGGCGTGGCGATTGGGTTGCCGCAAAACTTCGGCATCGCGCCATCAGAACAATCAAGCGTGTTGCCCCAAGCCTGCGGTTTGCAAGCGGTGGTGTCGGGCAGTTGCTCACTGGCCACCAACGCGCAGGTGTTGGCTTTTATCACCGCCGGAAGGCCTGCCTTGGCGATTGATCCACTGCGCGTTGCGCGCGGTATTGACGTCGCCGCAGAAGCGCTGGCGTGGGCCGCGCCGCTGTTGCAAAGCGGCCCTGTACTGATTTACTCTACGGCTGAAAGCAGTGCCATTAAAGCGGTGCAGCGGCAATTAGGGGTTGAACAAGCAGGCGCATTGGTCGAGCGCACACTGGCCGCTATTGTTAAAGGTCTGGTGGCACTAGGTGTGCGCCAATTGATTGTGGCGGGCGGTGAAACATCCGGTGCGTGCGTGCAAACATTAGGCATCACACAAATGCAAATCGGCCCGCAGATTGCGCCGGGTGTGCCGTGGTCGTACTGTGAGCCCCCACAGTCGGCACTTCGTGTGCTCCCTGCCCCCCGAGGGGGCCGTGCCAGCCTTGGGGCGGCCCGGCACCTGGCCGCTTCAAGCGGCGGTATTCACATCACGTTAAAGTCCGGCAACTTTGGCGGCAACGACTTCTTTCTACAAGCTTTTAAGATGCTGGCATGACGCTATCAAAAGAATCTCAAGCCCGTGAAGACATTTGCCGCGTTGGCAAAAGCCTGTTTGACCGAGGCTATGTTCATGCCACCGCTGGCAACATCAGCGTCAGGCTAGACGATGGGTTTTTGATCACGCCTACCGATGCTTGCATGGGCTTTTTAGACCCAGCCAAGTTAGCCAAGTTGGATACCGGCGCACAGCAAGTCAGTGGCGACAGGGCTAGTAAAACAATAGCGCTTCACACGCGTGTTTATTCGGCTACCGACCCATTTAACATCCATGCTGGCTGCATCATTCACGCCCACAGCACACATTGCGTGGCTTTGACTTTACAGTCGTCAAACACTGAATTGTTAGGCGCATTAACACCTTACTTCGTCATGAAGGTGGGCCACGTGCCCGTCATCAGCTACTACCGCCCGGGCAGTCCGGCCACCGCAATTGAAGTCGCTGACACCATCAAGGCGTATGGCGAACGCGGCACACCCATCCGCGCGGTCGCGCTGCCCCGCTTGGGGCCCGTTGTGTGGGCGGCCAGCCCTTTTGAAGCGATGGCGGTGCTGGAAGAACTTGAAGAAACCGCCAAACTTGTTTGCCTGCAACCCAACACCGCACCGCTAACGGCGGCACAGATTGAAGACCTGCGCCAAACCTTTGGCGCAGTCTGGTAACCCCTATTCAAAACCCATGCCTAAATTTGCTGCCAACTTGTCAATGATGTACACGGAGCTGCCGTTCTTGGACCGCTTTGAAGCCGCAGCGCAAGACGGTTTTAAAGCCGTTGAGTACCTGTTCCCCTATGCGCACCCACCAGCAGAGCTGGCCGCACGCCTGAAAGCCAACGACTTGCAGCAAGTGCTGTTTAACGCGCCCCCGGGCGGCACGAACGCCGCCAGCATTGCCAAAGCCTGGGACATCAACGGCAGCAAGGGCACTGCCTGCATACCGGGGCGTGAAGCAGAATTCAAAGCGGGCGTGGCGCTGGCACTGACTTACGCTGACGCACTGCACTGCCCGCGCATTCACCTCATGGCGGGTTTGATCCCCGAAGGCTTGGCGCGCGACGACGTGCAAAGCGTCTACATCAGCAACCTGCGTTGGGCTGCCGCTGAAGCGGCGAAAGCGGGCCTGGACGTGCTGATGGAGCCCATCAACACCCGCGACATTCCGAGGTTTTTTCTGAACCGGCAAGACCACGCGCATGAAATCATTGGCTTGGTGGGCGCGCCCAACCTCAAAGTGCAAATGGACCTGTACCACTGCCAAATTGTGGAAGGCGATGTGGCGATGAAGATCCGCAAATACCTGCCCACCGGCAACGTGGGGCATTTTCAAATTGCGGGTGTGCCCGAGCGGCATGAGCCGGATGTGGGCGAGTTAAGCTACCCGTATTTGTTCGATGTGATCGACCAAGTCAGCGCTCAATGCAACTGGCAAGGCTGGGTGGGCTGCGAATACCGGCCTAAGCACGGCGGCCAGCCAGGTGGAATGTCAGCTGGGCTGAGTTGGTTACACAAAACGCTGGGCCGCGCTGCATAAATTAGCCTGCCGTCTTACAAGCGCGGCAATCCCATCAGCGTAACAATGGCGGATTGATATTTCTTTGCTGCCCATGACCCCACCCGAATCGCTTGACACCAAAGTCAAGATCAAAAAAACCAAAATCGTCCCGCCACTGCCCGTGGCTGATGCCGACGTGCGCGCTGAAGCAGAACAAGCGCTGGCCACAGCTGCCAAAACCTTTTTCATCAAGGTGCTGACGGTCAACATCCATAAGGGTTTTACGTTTTTTAACCGCAAGTTCATCTTGCCCGAGCTGCGCGAGGCGGTGCGCAAAATTGGCGCAGACGTGGTGTTTTTGCAAGAGGTCACGGGCAGCCACACGCAGCACGGGGACAAGTTTGACAACTACCCCGACGCGCCGCATTACGAGTTTTTGGCCGACAGCATTTGGCCGGACTTTGCCTATGGCCGCAACGCGGTGTACGACAAGGGCGACCACGGCAACGCGGTGATGTCGAAATTTCCGATTGTTCGGTTTGAAAACCATGACGTGTCAATCAGCGGGCCCGAGCGGCGAGGGCTGCTGCACTGCGAGCTTGCCATCCCCGGCCGCAGCATCAACCTGCACACGGTGTGTGTGCACCTGAGCCTGACAGAAACCCACCGCACCGAACAGATGGGCAAGCTGTGCCAATTGATCGCCGCCAACATACCGCCGCAAGCACCCCTGGTGGTAGCGGGCGACTTTAACGACTGGCGGCACCGCGCCAAAGCGCAGCTGGCCGACGGCGCAGGCCTGCACGAGGTATTTGTACAAGCCCACGGCCAGCCAGCCCGGACGTTTCCCGCACGCAAACCGCTGCTGCGCCTTGACAGGATTTATGTGCGCAACGCCATCGGCCACAAGCCGGTGGTGCTGCCGCACAAGCCGTGGTCGCATTTGTCTGACCATGCGCCGCTGGCGGCTGAGATTGAATTATGAATTGCTATTTATTTAGTAGCTGTATGCGAATGTTTTGATTGGGCTAGCGGCCTAAATGACACTTGTATTTGTCATCCTGGATTCGATCCGGGATCCATGGATGCCAATGCCAGCTCAACCCACCACCAAACGCAAAGCCGTGATCTCAGACGGCGCACCAAAGCGCTTGGGCGGCCCCCAATAACCGGTGCCGCGGCTGGTGTAGATCCACAACGCGCCAAGCCGGTTCAACCCCGCCGTGAACGGCTGCTGCAGCGGCACAAACAAATTCCACGGCCAAAATTGACCGCCATGGGTGTGACCCGACAATTGCAGGTCAAAGCCCGCGTCGAGCGCCGCCTGTGCACTGCGCGGCTGGTGCGCCAGCAGCACCCGCACCGCGCTAGAAGTTGGCGCACCCAGCATCGCCTGTGCCGGGTCACTGCGGTGAGTCGCATCAAAGTGGTGGGCTGTAAAGTCATTCACACCAGCCAGCACCAGCGCGCCATCTAGCACCACATGCTCATTCATCAGCACCGTCAGCCCCAGCCTGCGCAGCTCGGCTATCCAGGCATGCGCGCCTGAATAATATTCATGGTTCCCGGTCACAAAAAACGTGCCATGGCGTGACTGCAAACCCGCCAGCGGTGCCACATGCCCGGCCAGCTCGGCCACCTTGCCATCGACCAAATCACCAGTGATGGCCACCAAGTCCGCGCCCAGAGTGTTAACGGTCGCCACAATGCGCTGTAAAAACGCGTGTTTGATGGTCGGCCCCACATGAATGTCGCTGATTTGTGCCAACGTAAAACCGTGCAGTGCAGCCGGTAGCCCTTTGATGGGCACGTCGATCCGCACCACGGCGGGCGTTCGGCGGGCATTCAAAAAACCCACCGCTGTGATGCCCAACGCGAGCAGGGGTGTCACCTCGGCAGAGAGCGTTCGCCAGCTTGCCTGCGGCACGACGCCGCCAAAAGTATCGATCACCCACACGGCCAGCAGCAGCACATCGCGCAGCACCGTCAACACAAACAGCGACGAAAACAAGCCCATCAGCAGCAGCCCGACCCAGCTCAAAGTGTCAGCCCACGGCTGGCGCGCAATGCGGCTTGCGACCAGGCCCAGCGGCATCAACACAGCTGACACCACCAGCCCAACGCCAAGCACCCAACCCCAAGGCGCGGCTAAGTCAGCAGCCAGTCGCCAGCCGACAAAGGCATGCAACAGCGCCACCATGAAAACCAACGGGTAAAAGCTCATGATGGTTAAGTGGGCGCGGGCGCGGCGTATTCAAGAGCCATCACTGTCCCCACACAGTTGAAGTACGATGATCTAAAATTAGCAAATGCTATAGGTATAGGAGCAGTAAGCGTTTATTTTAATTGGGCTATCAGCCTAAATAGCTCCTGAAAACGTCCTAATTGACCTTCAACGCCCGCCACTCAATCAGGTTATCTGCGCGGTGCGGCAGCTCAACCGTTTTTTTCATCGCCCACGGAATGATCTGGTTGTGCAGCGGAATGTGGGAGATCAACTCGTGGTCGGCCAGCAGGGCTTTTTCTATCAAGCCGTTGCGGGTCGGCAAGTCGGTTTCTTTGCGGATGCGCTCAATCAACGCGTCTTGCTGCGGGTTGCTAAAGCGCCCCAAATTAAAGTTGCCGTCGCCGCCCGCGCCTACTGTGCGCACCAGTGACTGTAGGCTGTAAAACGCGTCAAACGTGGGTACGCCCCAGCCCAACAAATAAATGCTGGCCTCGTAGCGCTGAATCATTGGAAAGTAGGTGGAAAACGGCAGACTGCGCAATTTGACTTTGACACCAATCTTGGCCCACTGCGCGGTAATGGCCTGGCACAGTTGCTCGTCATTGATGTAGCGGCCTGCGCTGCAAGCAAAGTCAACCTCAAAGCCTTGTGGGTAGCCAGCGTCAAGCATCAGCTTTTGCGCAGCGGCTACGTCGTGCGGAAAACGCTGGTTGGCCTTTTTGCTCCAGCCGTTGACTTGTGGCGCAACCAGTGCGCCGCTGGGCTGAGCCAGCCCACGCATCACGACTTTTTGAATTGCGTCAATGTCAATCGCCTGGTACAGCGCCTTTCGAACCCGCACGTCTTTGAGCGGATTCGCACCTTTGACGCTTGAATTGGGCAGCTCGTCTCTAGACTGGTCCATGCCTAAAAAGATGGTGCGGTTCTCAGGGCCTTCCAGCACCTTGAGCGCGTCAATTTGCCGCACGCGCACCAAGTCTTGCAAGGCCGGGTCGAGCACAAAGTCGACCTCGCCTGACAGCAACGCCGCCATGCGCGTCGCGTCTGATTTGATGGGCGTGTAAACAATCTCCGTCACGTTGGTGGGGTACTTGGTTTTGCCCCACCACAACGGGTTGGGCACCAATGTGGCGCGCTGATCAGGCGTCCAGTTTTTCAGCATGAAAGGGCCGGTGCCCAGGGCGTTGCGGTGGGCAAAGGTTTCGTCCTTCGTGCGAATGTCTTTCGGCTCAACGCAATTGTTTTTGTCAGCCCAGGCCTTGCTCATCATGCGCAGCTCGGTCAGCTGGTTTAGCAACACCGGGTTGGGCACGGTTGAAAATATGTCCAGCGTGCTGGCGTTCACCACCTCTACCCGGTCAACACCCAACGCGTACACCGTGAAGTTAGACGTTTTGGCCTTGGCCCGCTCCAGTGAAAACTTAGCGTCTGTTGCCGTAAAGTCCGAGCCGTCGCTGAACTTCACGCCAGGGCGAATGCTCAAGCGCAATTGGTTCGGGCTGACCTGCTTGTACTCACTGGCCAGCGAAGCTCTGGGCTTAAACGTCTGGCTGTCGTATTCAATCAGCGTGTCGTATACCGCAGCGTGCATCAGGTTGTTGACGCCCACGTTTTGCGCGTGTACGTCCCAGGTTGACATGTCGGCGGCGCGGGCAAACTTGAAGGTTTTGGCGTGCAGGCTCAAGGGCGCGGCGGTAGCAAGCGCGGCGGTTAGCAGCAGGGCACACAGTTGCAAAGGTGGGGTGGTGATGGCTTGCCTTTAAAAGATGGAGATGCAGCAATGTCGCACAGTCTCCAAGGTAAATCTACGAGCAAATTCAATGCCACGTTGAATCTTCGGGGAATAGCTGCGCTACGCTTATGGCAGCAACAACTGCTATTAAATCAGAAGCTGCTTGCGCCCTATTTATCAAGGCTAGCGACCTGAATAGTGCCTGAAATGGCACCTAAAAACGACCCTCTAACGGCTTGTTGCGCCGCGCCGCGACTGCGTCTGGTTGCCAGAGCCAATGTGCGCCTCACGGTCAGTGCGGCTGTCAGGCGTGCGCTTGGCCTCGTTCTTCTGCGTCAAAGGCTGCTCGCCCACCTTGTTGTGGTCATTGGCCACCTTGCCAGTGTGCGGAGTTTGTTCGTCGCGCGGGTTTCGCTTGGTTTTCATGTCGGTTTCCTTCAGGGTTAGGGGCCAGTTTGGCCAAGTCGACAGGACCCAGCCAATTTCATTGTGAAGACGCCCGCTGCCCCAGCCTGTCAGACATCGCCGCGTACCAAGCGGCGGCAAAGCGATGGCGCAAGCCGCCCGATTGCAAATACACTTCACTCTGTGACCATATCGCTGAATCAGCTCGAAAAAGCACATGCCGCCTTGCAACGCGCCATAGCCGTATCGTCCGCGTATTGACAGGTTCGGACATTGACTTGATCGAGACCACCCGTTTAGGCGTTGTTCAAAATTTTGAAGTGGTTTACGAGCAAAGCTGGAAGGTATTGCGACGCTGGGAGTTATTGGGGTCAGACATCATGCAACGCCGCCAGCTCTACAGGCTCGCCGCTATACATGGTCTGTTGAATGATGTTGAGGCATGGTGGGACTTTCATGAGGCGCGCAACATAACATCCCACACCTACAGCCCACCCATCGCGCTTGAGGTAGCCGCAAAAAGTCCGCTTGTTTGATGCCGCCTACAGCCACTTGATCAGCCAATTGAAGGCGCAGTCCGTCGATGAATAATTTGTCGCTGCCCAAGGCGGGCATTCAGCTGCCACAAGCGCATTTGAAGCTGGTGCAAAGCATTCTGGCTGACCACGTGCCGCAAGCCCGCGTGCTGGCCTTCGGCTCACGCGCAGCGGGCACGCCGCGCAAATACTCAGACTTTGACCTGGCCGTCATTCAGCCAGAGTCCTTGGCCTTGCGAGTCATCAGCCGCTTGAAAAATGCGTCTGAAGATTCAGACCTGCCGATATGCGTAGACGTGGTCGACTGGAATCAGGCTGGCGATGAGTTCAAGGCCATGGTAGCCAAGCAGGGCATGATTGAGCTGCAGCTCTGACAGCATCAAATACTACTAATTCAGAAGCTGCTTGCACCTGTATTTATTGGGCTACAGCGGTAGAGTAGACCAATGAATAGCGCCCGGCATTCATTTTGTGAACCGTGTGTGCTACTTGCTGACGGAGGCACCACATAATTGGGCTGACGTGCAATTTCGAGTTCATCACGACCTGAAGTCTCTACCAGCGATTGGTCTTAAACGTCGTCTTAGCACGCTTCGCAAGAGGTTGCTCGTACACGGCGCTGATTCAAAAGAACGGCTGGACGCAGCTTGAAGCAGCAAAGCATTGCAGCGTGACGCAACCTCGAATCAATGAGCTGCTGCGACGCCGCATTTCGCGCTTTCCCCTCAATGCACAGGTCAACATCGCTGCGCACCTCGGCTAGCGGGTGCATGTGGAGCTGCAAGCAGCTTGAAGGGTATCAAAAAAGCTGTTCTGGCCTGTTTTCAAGCATGTTTTAGGCCCATAGCCCAATAAATACGGGCGCAAGCAGCTTCAAATTAAATAGCGCGCAGCATCGTTGCAAGTTGGGTACGCTAGCCGGGCGCTCATGTGAATTAAGTTGCGACAGTCGTTCAAGCAGGCCTCTTGTTTGTCATTTATATTTAAACCGATATAATTTATCCATATGAAAATTGTCCTATTTCTTGGTGATTCGCTCAAATGTTTGCGCGACTTCCCTGATAACGCAAGGCAAGACGCTGGCCGCCAGCTGGACCAGGTGCAGCGCGGCAAGCAGCCGGATGATTTCAAACCCATGCCCTCAATCGGTAAAGGCGTAGAAGAGATTCGCGTCTGGGATGAAGGCGGGTACGTTTCGGGTGGTTTACACGGCTCGCTTGGCTGACGCGGTTTATGTTTTGCATGCTTTTCAAAAGAAGACGCCCACCACATCACCACGCGACATTGAAACCGCTAAAACACGTTTCGCACAGTTAATCAGAGGCAGCAAATGACCAAACCAAAAATGGACAGCTACGTCAGCGTCTGGGACGCCATTACAGACACCCCCGAGGAGGCCGCTAACCTGCGGCTGCGCTCGGAATTGATGGACAAAATTACGGCGTTGATTCAAAGCAAGGGCTGGACGCAGCTTGAAGCGGCCAAGCATTGCAGCGTCACGCAACCGCGCATCAATGAGCTGCTGCGGGGGCGTATCTCGCGCTTTTCGCTCGATGCGCTGGTCAACATCGCCGCGCACCTCGGCCAGCGGGTGCATGTGGAGCTGCAAGCGGCTTGAAGCGTATCAAAAAGGCTGTTCTGGTCAGTTTTAAGCTGTACTTTAGGCCTGTAGCTCAATATATATCTGTTCGAGCAGCTATGAATTAAAGAGCATTGCTACAAGTCGAAGCGGTATAACGAATAACTACGAATAACTACGAATACTCTGGCCGCGAGTGCACAACGCTCAAAATTTCAACCGCTATCAGGCCGCGCCTGTAGACAACAATGTAGTTGGGGTGGCTGACAAATTCATGAGTACCTGCTACGCGCCCGTGCCGAAAATGAACAACGATTTGACCAAGAGTTTTAGCGTCGTCACGCAATTTTGCGTTTAGCTTGTGGGCAGCGCTAGGGCTGCTGTCTGGCATGTAGGCTGTGATGTAGGCTGTGATTCTGGCAATGTCTTGGAGTGCGCTCTCAAGCCAGACGACGGGCAGCATGTTTTGCCTCGGCGGCTTTGATGATGTTGTCCATACGCAGCATGACTTCGTCCGTGCTGTACTTTAACGTCGCGGGGTCGTTCGCTTGCTTTAGCGCACGCTCCACCTTAGCGCGAAACCAGCGGTCATAGCTGGCCGCTAGCGCATCGGTCTCAAATTCACAAACTTTTGGGTCTAGACCTACTTCCATGGTCAAAGGTTGGCGCAAGGAAATATTTTTGGCTATTTTGACCCGTTTTCAGGCATTTCTTAGGCCTTTAGCCCAATAGATACATGGGCATACTGCTACTGAATACATAGCGATTTCAAACCAGTAAAGTCATGCCCTCGGCGCGCAAAGCGGCTTTGTCAAACGTCATTGTTGGAGTACAACCAGCGCTGGCTGCAATCCCGACAATCAACGCGTCTGCCGAGCCAGTTTTGTGGCGGTAGTGATGAACACGGGTGGCTTGGAAAGCAAGTCGACCGGGTACTGGGCTTCGTCGGGGTCGAGGGATTCGCGTCAGCAAACACTATATTTTATCCTTGTCTGGCTTGGTCGCTTCATGTTCGTCAGCTGCGCCCGGCAGCTCGCCGTTTTTGCGGCCTGAAAACATCGTCCACCAGATGATGAAAACGAAGATCAGCAGCGCACCCAGCGCTTCAAGCAACAATAAGGACATGACGCACCTTCAAAAAATGATTCATACGTTGACGATTATCGTCAGCGCGTTGTTGTTGGGGGTGCTGCTGGCCTCTTGTGCAAGCAGCCCACTGCCTTTGCCACAGCCATTGCCCGCAGCAGCAGCAACACCGCCAGCCGATGCGCCGCCCGTCACCACCCGCCGGGCTGACGACAACGCGCCGTTGCCGCCCGTCATAGCGCAAGCCAAAAGCCGCTGGGTGCCGGTGCGCTGGGCGGAGCTGCCGGGCTTTGAAGACGACAAGCTGTTTGAAGCCTGGAACGCGTGGCTGAAAAGCTGCGAGCGCCCGGGCCCGGTGTTCGCGCCGCTGTGCGCTGACGCGCGGCGCCTGAGCATTGCATCGGCCGAGGAGCAACGCACGTGGATGCTGGCGCGGCTGCAGCCTTACCGGGTCGAGTCAATGCAGGGCGTGGCCGATGGCTTGCTGACCAGTTACTTTGAGCCCCTGCTCAAAGCCAGCCGTTTGCCGGGCAACGGCTATGAGCAACCGCTGTACAAAGCGCCCGCCAGCCTGGGCAGCCGCAAGCCGTGGTTTAGCCGGCAAGAAATGGACACGCTGCCCGAGGCACAAGCAGCATTAAAGGGCCGCGAGATTGCGTATTTGGCTGACCCCATTGAAGTATTGTTGCTGCACATTCAAGGCTCGGGCCGCTTGAGCATCACCGAGGCCAATGGCAGCCAGCGCATCGTTCGCGCAGCCTTTGCAGGCACCAACGACCAGCCCTACCGCAGCGTTAACCAGTGGCTGCTGAGCCAAGGCGTGACCAAAATTAACCCCTGGCCTGATGCCACCAAAGCCTGGGCCACGCAAAACCCACAGCGCGTGCAGCAGCTGCTGTGGAGCAACCCGCGATATGTGTTTTTTCGTGAAGAGGCGCTGAGTGATTTAGACGCGGCGTTTGGCCCCAAAGGCGCGCAGGGCGTGTCGCTCACGCCCGGCCGGTCTATCGCCGTTGACCCGGGCAGCATCCCGTATGGCACACCGGTGTACCTGGCATCACGCGGGGCAGCGGGCAACCTGCAAAAACTGGTGTTTGCGCAAGACACCGGCAGCGCCATTGTCGGCGCGGTGCGGGCTGACTATTTTGCCGGTACGGGCCAGGAAGCGGGCGAGTTTGCGGCCAAAATAAATCAAAGCCTGCGCCTGTGGGTGCTGTGGCCTAAATAGGAAAGGTACGACATGAAAACAACCCTCATTGGGCTGGCCTGCTGTGCATTGGCAGGCTGCGCTTTTGACTCGGGCTCATCAAAAACCGCTGAAGCAACACGTTACCGCTGCGAGAACGATGTAGGCTTTACCGTCAGGTTTGCCAACGACAGCGCCGTGGTCAACAGCAACCGCGGCTACGAGGTGCTGTATCGCGCCGCACGCGGTTTGAACGCCGAGCAAATGGTGTACAGCAACCCCCGCATGCGCGCTGAGTTTGGCCTGGGCGCAACCGGACAAGAAGCCATCTTGCGCTATTTGCTGCAACCCGTGGTGGTGCGCTGCACTCGCGATTGATTGATTCGTTTCGAATGCTATTTAATTTATAGCTGTTAACGCACATAAAGATTGGGCTGTCGACCTATTTCGTCAACAACTAGCCATGAGCCCCGCTATCTGAAGCAGCTTAAAGCGGTACTCTATGACTTTGAGTTTTCGCCAAAATTATTCCCGAACAATCGGAACCTGAGATCCGCGCGCCGCATTGGCCGCTGACTTGAGCAGATTGCCGCTGCCCGACTCCACCAAGGCAAAAGCGGTCACCTTTTTGGTCCGCTCCATACCCGCTTTGAACAAACACACGCAGCTGTGATGCGGGTGCTGGGCCGAGGCGTACAAGACGCCGTGCAGCTCTTGCTGTCTGCAGTCTTGCGCAAACTTTTGGCTGTTCTCGTAGCGCATCGATTGCAGTACGGGGTAACGCTCTTCCAGTCCGCGCAGGTCGGCCAGGCGCAAGCTGGCCAGCCCATTAATGCTCACCAACGAGCGTTGAGCCAGCTGGTCCCAGTGGCAACTGCGCACCTCCCTGCGAAACAGCGACTCATACAGCGCCGTCTCAGGTGAGTCTGCCAGGTAGGCGGTGGGCTCGTCTGTTAAATCAAAACGCCCGGCCAAGCCACCGGGCGGTGCCAGCACATAGCCCTTGAACCGAACGCTATTGCGCCGCGCGCTTGTGCGCTGTATGCGGTGCCATGTTTGGTGGGCCGGAATTTCAACAATGGGTGGATCAAGATCTTTAAAGTTCATGGGTGAGGTCAGTGAGCCTCAGCCGTTGCCAGTGCCAATATGCGCTCGGGCGCTGCGCCCTGCTCCAGTGCTGCTCTAGGGGTCTGGCCATCCAGAGCGGTGGCGGGAGACTCCAGAAACGACAGCAACTGCCAGCCATCGCTGTCGCCCAAGGATTTGGCCAAGGGCTGCAGTAGGGGCCAAATGGCGGGCTCAAACTGCCAGCGCGGCAACTTGAAACCCCGGCGCAAATGCGCCACGCCGATACAGCGCCCCGCCTTGATCCAGGCATTGACCGTCACACGCGTGGCGCCTGCCAGCTCGGCAGCTTCATCGGTAGAGATCATGTCGGCGGCTTCCATACGCTCGCGGCGGTATTGCGCGCCAGAGCGCAGCAAAGCTTGTGTTTGCGTGGCTGTGGCGTAGGGGCTATTTGTGGTGGGGCCATGTCGCGATTGGGCGGTTTGTGTGGCAAACGGTGAGGAAATGGTTGAAGTATTCATGCGGGTGTTCTGGACTAAATGCGCTTTAAGGCGCGTTGCGCAGGTTGGCTTTGCTGGCTGAGAAGAAGCCAATACTGCGCGGCACTGCCGACAGGTCTCGGTTGCGGGCTGCCATTAAGGCAGCGACTGGATGGGCGCTCCTAACGATTGGCTTTGCCGTTGTTGGATTGGTGATGGCCTTGTGAATAATCACTTTGTCCAGGCTTGGCAGCGTATGCCGCCGCTCGACGATGCTTTGAATAGATTGCAAGACGGCAAGCACTTTGTCTTGCGTGGCTTTAAGTTCGATCATTTGAACCTTTCAAGGTCTGCGTCGTGCTTTGGTTTTCTAGAGTGCTCAACCAAAGCAGCCGCGACAGCAAAATTATAGGTTATTTAGATAATTTTGTAAATTTCGTTAAGCTGGATTAGTCTGTCTTGAATGCTGTAATTGTTCTGCGTAGGCTACTGAGTGCCGGTGATGTGCTGGCTGGGCATTTATTTCGCCACCACCGACCTGCGGCAGTGCAATGCCTGTTAGCTTCAAAGCCAGGTGGCGACCGGCTGGTGGCTGCTGGCCCTGGGTTTGGTGTTGGGAGTGGACTGGCGAGCCAAGGTCTCACGCTTTGGCAGATAGATTTCAATCACTATTAATTCAGGAGCTACTAGCGCCCGTATTTATGGGGCTAGAGGCGTAAACTATACCTAAAACTGATGCTTTGGAGATATTTTTGCCACCAACAATATGGCGATTCAGCGAAAGAATTGACCCAGCGCTGCCGCCGTTTCCCCCGGCAACTCTTCAGGAATAAAGTGCCCGGCCGCCATCGCTTGGCCGCTGACCATGCTGCTGCACTGGGCTTGCCACAGCGCCATCGGGTCAAACAGGCGGTTGACCACGCCGCGTGCGCCCCACAGTACCAGCGTGTCGCAGGCCAGCTTGTGGCCTTGTTCGCGGCCCGCGCGGTCATGCACCAGGTCAATGCCGGCGCTGGCGCGGTAGTCTTCGCACGCGGTGTGCAGGGCCTCGGCGTTGCAAAAGCAGCGCTCGTAGTCGCTCAAGGCCTGCGGCTCAATGTAGCCCAGCCCCGCACTTCCCCAACCGCCCAGCTTGGCGTGCAAGTAGGCCCTGGCTGTCTCGGGGTGGTTGGCACCCATCATGATTTCGGGCAGCGGTGCGGGTTGCAGCATGTGAAACCAGTGGTAGTAGGCTCTAGCAAATTCCATGTACGGCGCAGTCAGCGTTGCGCCGTCGTACATGTCCAGCGTGGGTGCAATGTCAATCACGCACAGCTTTTGGACCCGCGCAGAGTAGTCCAGCGCCAGGCGGTGCGCCACGCGCCCACCCCGGTCATGGCCGCACAGGTAAAACTTATCAATGCCGAGCGCGTCCATGACCAGCGCCATGTCATGCGCCATGTTGCGTTTGCTGTAATTGCTGTGGTCGGGCAGGCCGGGCGTTTTAGACGAATCGCCGTAGCCGCGCAAGTCAGGCATGACCAGAAAATAGTCATTCGCCAGCTGTTGCGCGACCCGATGCCACATGACATGCGACTGCGGAAAGCCGTGCAGCAGCAGCAGCGCTGGTTTGGGCACACTGCCCCGTGCCCCTGGCGCGGTTTTAGACGTTCGCGCATTGATCGTTGCGCCGTTGACCTCAAAGCTGCGCTGCTCGAATTCGTCAAACCAGGCCATGGCAAAGCTCCTCTAGTTTTTATGGGATGCCAGATAATTTTGCAAACTACTGACGTCAGTAGCCCTGACTTTACGCTTTAAAAACGGCTCGCCCCTCGGCATCACAGCAGGCGCGCCAAGGGCCCTGGCTAGATTGCGGTGCAGGGCGTGTCCTGGTTTTACGGGCTCGACAAGGCTTGGGCTAAGTTGTCGCCAAGAAAATCGTACACCGCCCTGATCCGCTTGCTGGTACGAATCTCCCGGTGGACGGCCAGCCACACCGGCAGCGCAGGGATTCTCAAGGAAGGCAGCAGCGGCACCACGTCGGCGTCTGAATTTGCCAGGTAGTCAGCAATAAAGCCTATGCCCATGCCGCTGCGCACAGCGTGCCAGTGCGCCATCAGGTCGTCTGTACGGAGCGCAAAGTGCTCTTTCGTGACCGGGTAGCCCATTTTGGCGAAGCCGCGAATAATGTCGTCGTTTTTATCCCCACCGATCAATGCATGCGTCAGCAGTTCGCCCGGCCCTTGCGGTTTGCCTGCGCGCTGCAAGTAGCTTTTGTGGGCATAAGCGCCGATGGTCATCTTGCCGATTCGCTTGGCTACCAGGCTGGTCTGGTCAGGCTGCACCATGCGCACGGCAATGTCGGCTTCCCGCCTGAGCAGGTTGCTGACTTGATTGCTGGACACCAGTTCAATTTGAATGCCGGGCAGGTTTTGCTGCAATCGGCTCAGCAGTGGCGGCAGCAAAGCACAGGCCACCGTTTGGCTGGCCGTGATGCGCACTGTGCCGCGCACCGCATCGTCAAGGCTGGACACACTGCGCTGCAGCTGGTGCGCGCTTGCCTCCATCGCCCGGGCAGACTCCGCCAGCTTGAGCGCCATGGCCAGCGGCGTTAAGCCGCGCCCCGTGCGTTCAAACAGCAGCACGCCCAGCTGAGATTCCAGCTCGGCAATGTGCCTGCCGATGGTGGGCTGGCTTGATTGAAGAGCCCGCGCCGCGCCCAACAGACTGCCGTGCTCTAGCGCCGCCAAGAAGGAGCGAACCAATGTCCAGTCAAATGAGCTATTCATTTATGTCATCCAGATATGAAGCGATAAGCAATTGTGTAGTGAGCCAGATTTTTTCACAATCGCTTTTGTCGCATTTTTATTCAGGAGTGTTTTATGGATCGTCGTCATTTCATTCGCGTCATCGGCGGGGGCAGCATCATTGCGGCCACCACGGCCAGCCAGTCAGGCTGCACTGCGCTTTCCAGCAGCATTCCACCTGTCGCCATTGAGGCATGGCAAGGCCCGTCTGCGCTGGAGACCGACCCGCGCCGCCGTGCCCTGGCCTACGCCATCACCGCGCCCAATCCGCACAACCTGCAGCCTTGGCTGGTGGACTTGAAGGAGCCGAATGCCGTCACGGTGTACACCGACCGCGACCGTGTGCTGCGTGAGACCGACCCCTTTGGCAGGCAAATACTGGTTGGCCATGGCGCATTTTTAGAGCTGCTGGTCATCGCCCTGGCTAGCCAAGGTTTGGCTGCGCAGGTGGCGCTGTGGCCGCAAGGCGACATGCCTGCCAACCTGAAAGACTGGGACCGCAGGCCGGTGGCCCGGCTGGCTTTGTCGCCTGCCGCCCCCACGAGCACAAACGACGCTTTGTTCAAGCAAATACTGAACCGCCGCACAACCAAGACAGACTTCGACACCGCTCGCAGCGTTAGCCCCGCGACGCTGCAAACATTGCTTGGCAGCGTCGACGGCCGAGCTGGCGTTCGCACGGCGGGGGTGGTTGATGCAGCGCGGCTGGAGCTGCTGCGCGAACTGTGCTGGCAGTCGGCCAAGGTGGAACTGCTAACGCCGCGCACCATGATGGAAAGCATGAAGCTGATTCGCGTTGGGCCAAGCGAGATTTTGCAGCACCGGGACGGCATCTCCATCAACAGCCTGTTTGTGCGGGCTATCAGTGCCGTCGGGATGTTTGACCGCAGCAAAGCGCCAGCTGAGGGCAGTACCGGCTACAACAACGCCATGGCCAGGTTTGAAGGCCACAGCCGCACCGCGATGGGGTTTGTCTGGCTTAGCACACCGGGCAACAGCCGCAGCCAGCAAATTGAGGCGGGCCGCGCTTATGTGCGTATGCAGCTCAAGGCCACCGACATCGGTTTGGGCATCCACCCCATGAGCCAGGCGCTGCAAGAGTTTGCCGAGATGAAGCCGTTTTACGACAAGGCGCATCAGCTGATGCTTGCAAAAGCAGCACCCCAAACACCTAGCGATGAGACGCTGCAAATGTTTTGCCGGCTGGGTTACGCAGCTGGCGCAGAGCCCGCCTCACCCAGGCGGCCACTCAGCAACTTCATGCTGACGACTTAAGACGGCTGATCAAACCTTGCAAGGCGTGCTGCACAGTAGCTGCGCGCACAGCAGCGCGGTCACCTTCAAACCGCATGACCTCTGACGTTAGCGTGCCAGTCACTGAAAAGCCAAACCACACGGTGCCCACTGGCTTTTCAGCACTTCCGCCCGTTGGTCCGGCCACGCCAGTTACTGCTACAGACAGCTGCGCTTGCGAACGCCGAATCGCACCAAAGGCCATCGCTCTGGCCACGGGCTCGCTCACCGCGCCGTGCTGGGCAATCAACGCGGCGTCAACACCCAGCATGTCGGTTTTAGCAGCGTTCGAGTAGGTGACAAAGCCGCGTTCAAACCAGGCGCTGGAGCCGGCCAAGTCGGTGCAGGCTGCCGCAATCATGCCGCCCGTACAACTTTCTGCGGTAGCTAAAAATAAACCCTTTTTAAGCATCAAATCGGCCAACAGCCCAATAGATACGGGCGCTAGCAGCTCTTTATTTAATAGCGTTTGTATTGTCACCAAAATCTCCAAAGCGCAATCACCAGCAGCGTACAAAACGCCGCCACAAAGTCATCAAACAAAATACCCCAGCCGCCGCGCGGACCAAAACCTTTGAACGCTTGGTCGGCCCACCCGACCGGGCCGGGCTTGGCCGCATCAAAAAACCTGAAGAGTAAGAACGCCACCACCTGCCCGGTAAAGCCAGTGGGCATGATGAGCCACAGCACCAGCCAAAAGGCGACCACCTCGTCCCACACAATGTTGCTAGGGTCCAGCACTGCCATATTTTTGGCGGTAACGGTGCAGGCCCACCAGCCGACGAGCGTCGAGGCAAGAATCAACCAGCCCATGTCCGCACTGGTGATCCTGGACTGCAGCACCAGGTAGGCCAGCCACGCCCACAGCGTGCCAGCGGTGCCGGGTGCGACGGGGCTCAGGCCTGAGCCAAATCCCAGCGCGATGAAATGCGCTGGATGAGCGAGTAGAAATTTGACGTTGGGGCGTGGGCTGCTGGTGCTGGTGCTGGTGCTGGTGCTGGTGCTGGTGGTGGTGGTGCTGGTTGTCATCGTGTTTAGTCGGGTTGGTCACTTGCAATGGTACGGCCAATGTCGGGCCAGCGGCGGTGCAAATACAACCACGCAAACAGGCCAATGCACATCATGCCAAGTGATGCACTGGCCAGGCCCACACCAGAATGCATCACCAGCGGGGCCAGCGCGCCCGCCACAAGGCCGTTGGCAGTTGATGCAATCACGGCTTGCAGCGACGACGCCATGCCGCGCCGCTCGGGGTACATGTCCAGCACCAGCAGCGTGACCACCGGCACCATCAACGCCCAGCCAAACGCAAAAATGGCGATCGGCAGCAGCGCCCACCACACCTGCGGCGTGAACAAAAGATTGGCGGCCAGGTTCAAAAGCGACACCGACAGCATGATGACAAAGCCATACTTGATTTGCTGCTTGGCGGCCTTCTTGCCGGCCAGCCTGCCGCTCAGCCACGCGCCTGCCATGATCCCGCTGATGGTGAGAACGAAAAACCAAAAAAACTGGGTTGGCTGCAGGTGCAGCAAATCGCCTAAAAACGCAGGCGCTGCCAACACATACAAAAACATGCCATTAAAAGGCACACCACTGGCCAGCGCCAGCAGCAAAAACCGGGGATTCGACGTGAGCTGCCAATAGCCACGCAGCAAGTGCCTGACCTCAAACGGCTGGCGCTGGTCAATATGCAGCGTTTCAGGCAAATACTTGTAATTGGCAGCCCACAAGAAAAAACCCACCCCACATAAAAACCAAAAAATACTGTGCCAGTTCAGCAGCACAAACAGCCAGCCACCCACGATGGGGGCCAGCGCGGGTGCTACACCAAAATAAATGGTGACCTGGCTCATGACCTGCTGTGCCTGGGCTGGTGGAAACATGTCCCGTATCACGGCGCGCGACACCACAATGCCAGCCCCGGTTGACAGGCCTTGCAGCGCCCTGAAAAACACCAATTGCTCAATGCTTTGCGACAGCGCACAACCAGCAGACGCTACGGTAAACATAGCAATGCCCCACAGCACCACTGGCCGACGTCCAAAGCTGTCAGCCAACGCGCCATGAAATAAATTCATGAAAGCAAACCCAAACAAATAAGCCGACAGCGTTTGCTGCATTTGTATCGGCGTGGCACCGAGCGACTTGGCAATGCCTGAAAAGGCAGGAATGTAGGTGTCGATTGAAAACGGGCCCAGCATGCCAAGCAGCGCCAGCAGCACGGCCAACGTCCAGCGTGGGCCTGGCCATAATTTATCTGCGTTCGGGTTCACTCAGCGCCTTTATTTTTTAGCTTCAACGCTGCGTCGTACAACTCATTGCGCGGCGCACCGGTTATTTCTGCAGCCAGTTTGACGGCTGATTTCAATGGCAGTTCGGCCAACAACAACCCCAGCACACGCAGACCATCATCTTTGGGCAAAGCGCGCGGCGCTGGGTGCAGCACCAGCACAAATTCACCCCGCGTGCGCTGCGGGCCAGCCGCTAGCCAGGCGGCTAGTTGGTCTGCGCCAACGGTGGCTATTTCTTCAAACTGTTTGGTCAGCTCGCGGCAGACCGTGACCAGGCGCGCGCCCAGCGGGCTGAAGGCTTGGGCCAGGGCCTCTATGCGATGCGGCGCTTCCATGATGACGACGGCTTTAGCTTCAGATTGCAGCACCGCCACAGCCTGGTCACGCTCACCGGCCTTGCTGGGCAAAAAGCCTGCAAACACGAAACCTGAATCACCCGACATGCCAGCAGCACTCAGCGCCGTGGTCACGCTACTTGCGCCCGGCAGCGGCATCACGCCAAAGCCCGCACTGCGCACCGCAGCCACCAGCCGCGCGCCGGGGTCGCTCACAGCCGGGGTGCCTGCGTCGCTCACGTAGGCCACCCGCTCGCCGCGTTGCAACCGGTCCACCACGCCCACGGCGGCTTCCAGCTCGTTGTGCTCGTGCACCGCCAGCAAGGTTTTGTCGATGCCGAACTGGCGCAACAGGCCTTGCGTGTGGCGTGTGTCCTCGCAGCCAATTGCGTCGGCCAGTTGCAGCACATGCAGCGCCCGCAGGCTGATGTCGGCCAAGTTGCCAATCGGCGTGGCCACCACGTACAACGTGCCTTGCGGATAATGCTGCAAGCCAGCGGCAGCAATAGCTGCGGCCAAGGCCAGGTCGAAAGAGGCGTTCAATGTGGTTTTCCAAAAAAAAAGTGGATGCAGCGTCCGCCAGCGACGGTAGCACCAAGCGGCCCACCAAGTCTGTAGGCGATGCAGCCGAAGCCATGGCGCTCGTCTATTTACGCAAAACTGGCATGACCTTGCTCGCGGCCAATTATCGAACACCCGGGCGCGGTGGCGGCGAGATCGACCTGATCATGAAAGACACCGACGGCACACTGGTGTTCATTGAAGTTCGCCAACGCGCCAGCGCCTCCCATGGCGGGGCGGGTGCCAGCATCAGCACCATCAAACAGCAACGCATCGTTTTAGCAGCCCGCCACTACCTAATGCGCTTTAAAACCCTACCGCCGTGCCGCTTTGATGTGGTGCTGATCCATGGGGATCTGGATGCTGATAACGCGCCTGCCATTGAATGGCTGCGCTCGGCGTTTGACGCGTCTTGACGCATTTTTGACGCCGCAACGCAAGCGGTAGCTGCCTGCACGGCTTGTTTGCTGACACAGGTGTGCGCCAGATGCTTGCGTGTGCAGCCGTCCTGAAGCGTTAACGTTGGCTGCCATTTGACCCATCCTGGTCTGGCTTTTTAAATACTTTTCCACACCAGCCCCAGGCCATACGGGCTGGCAACTCAAGGACATGACATGAAAATTTTGATGGTTCTCACCTCGCACGACCAGCTCGGCAGCAGCGGTAAAAAAACCGGTTTTTGGTTGGAAGAATTTGCCGCACCGTACTATGTTTTTAAAGACGCGGGCGCTGACATCACGGTGGTGTCGCCCCAAGGCGGGCAGCCGCCGCTGGACCCGAAGAGCGATGCGCCCGACGCCCAAACTGACGCGACGCGACGCTTCAAGTCCGATGCAGCCGCGCAGGCGGTGTTGGCCCACACCGGCAAACTCTCCGGCGTGTCGGGCAACAACTTTGATGCGCTGTTTTACCCCGGCGGCCACGGCCCGCTGTGGGACCTGGCAGAAGACGCAGATTCCATCAAATTGATCGAGTCCATGTCAGCGGCGGGTAAAACCGTATCGGCGGTGTGCCACGCGCCAGGCGTATTTCGCCACGCCAAGGCGGCAGACGGCTCGCTACTGGTGAAGGGCAAAAAAGTAACCGGTTTTACCAACACCGAAGAAGCCGCTGTACACCTGACAGACGTCGTGCCCTTTTTGGTTGAGGACATGCTGGTTAAAAACGGCGGCCTATACAGCAAAGGCGCGGACTGGCAGTCGTATGTGGTGACTGACGGCAAGCTGATCACTGGGCAAAACCCAGCGTCGTCAGCGGCCGCTGCGCATGCGGTGCTGGATCAATTGAAAAGCGCGGCGTAGCCCACGTCCTGCTGCCTATTCAAACTCTTTGCCTCACCCCTTTACAAAGCACACATGGCCTACCAAAGCACCAACCCCTACACCGGCAAAGTCGAAAAAAGCTTTGACGACATCACCGCCGCCCAACTGGAAGAAAAACTGCAGCGCGCTGACCGCTGCTTTAAAACCGACTGGCGTCAGCGCAGCTTTGCCGACCGCACAGTAATTTTAAAACGTGCCGCCGCACTGATGCGTGAGCGCGCACAACCGTTGGCAGAGCTCATCACGCTAGAGATGGGCAAACTGATTGCGCAAAGCCTGGGCGAGGTCGCGCTAAGCGCCGCAATTTTGGACTACTACGCCGACCATGCCGAGCAATTTTTAGCCCCCGAAAAGCTGACCACACCAAAAGGCGAGGCGACGGTGGAAAGCAGCCCGATTGGCGTGCTGTTCGGCGTTGAGCCCTGGAACTACCCGTACTACCAGATCGCCCGCTTTGCCGCGCCTAACCTGATGGCGGGCAATGTGGTGATGGTCAAGCAAGCATCGAGCGTGCCGCAATGCGCCCTGGCTTTTGAGAAGCTGTTGCACGACGCCGGTGCGCCCAACGGCGCGTACACAAACTTGTTTGCGTCCAAAGACCAGGTCGCCCAGGTCATTGAAGACCCGCGCATCCGCGCCGTGGCACTGACCGGCAGCGAAGCCGCAGGCGCTATCGTTGCGACGCAAGCCGGCAAACATTTGAAGAAAACCACGCTCGAACTCGGCGGCAGTGACGCCTTCATCGTCCTCAGCGATGCCGACTTGGACAAAACCGTTAAACATGCCGTGAGCGGGCGTATGGGCAACGCGGGCCAGGCCTGCACGGCGTCCAAACGCTTCATTGTGGTGGACGCATTGGCGGACAGTTTTTTGGACAAATTTCAAGCTGCGCTTGGCCAATTCGTACCCGGCGACCCGATGGACAAAGCCACCACGCTGGCCCCGTTGTCATCTGCCCAGGCGCTTGAAAACTTGCTCAAGCAGGTCGACGGCGCCGTCAGCCACGGCGCACGCGTGGTGATGGGTGGCAAGCGCATTGACGGTTTGGCTGGCAACTTCATGCAGCCCACCATCTTGTGCGACGTATCCCCAAGCAACCCGGCCTACAAAGAAGAGTTTTTTGGGCCTGTGGCGATGTTCTTTCGCGTCAAAGATGAAGACGCTGCCATAGCACTCGCCAACGACTCGCCGTTCGGTTTAGGCGGCTCGGTGTTTACCCAAGACATAGAACGCGGCAAGCGCGTGGCCCGCCAGATTGACACCGGCATGGTGTTTATCAATTCAGGCGCTGCGTCGTCACCGGAGCTGCCGTTTGGCGGTGTTAAAAATTCCGGCTACGGCCGTGAGCTGTCTGGTGCGGGCATTCAGGAATTTGTGAATAAGAAGTTGATCCGGGTCAGCTAAATATTTGCGCGGAACGCTGGTCACGGCCCGTTACAAGCGCCCGCAGTCGCAAAACGCTATTAAATATGCAGCTGCTAGCTTATATATTTCGTGGGCTATAGCCTTTTTTAGCTTCACAGCCGCTGCTTGAGTAATGGCCACAAGTCCGCGTTTTTTTGACTGAAAAACCCAAAATGACCCACGGGAGCGTGTTGCCGCTTGCGAGGGTTGAATTCGAGGCGCTCAATGCTGGCGCTCTGAAAATGCCGCAGCAAATCAGTCACCGTGGCTGGTGGTGCAAAACCGGTGTCATCGGTAAAATGCAGCGCCAACAACTTGCCTTTAAAAGCCGCATAGCCTGCCAAATCCAGGCTAGGGTCGGTGAACAAATAGCCTTTGCGCGCGCTCCAGTTGCGCCAGTCCCAGGCAACGCCCGGCGGCAAATCATGGCCCAGGCCAAGCTTGCCCGGAAAGTAACCCAATGTCCCCAGCAGTGCAGGTGCCAAGCCGTACCAGGCTGCCAGCAGACGCGGCCATTCGCCGACCGGATACAGGCGCCAGTCGCAGGTGCCGCTGGCCACCAGTGCCAGTTGATGCACGTGCTGTAGCGACGGGGCCAGCCCACTCAGGTGCCCGCCAGAGCTGTGGCCGATGACCGAGATGCTGGCCCAGTCGCCTGCCAGAGTGCGAACGTGCTGAAGTACCGCCTCAAAGTCAAGCGCGCCCCAGTCGCGCATGCGGGCGGTGTCATGCTTGGCGGGGCCGCGCCGCGAGTCGCCAATGCCGCGAGCGTCCCACGTCAACACATGAAAGCCATCACGCGCCAGGTATTGCGCAAATGCGCTGTAAAAGCTGCGGCGAACGGCCGTGGCGGAATTGATGATGACGTAGCGTGGGGGTGAATTTGGCTTGTGCCCCGAGCCGTCAGCGGCCATCGAAGTACACGCCAGGCGCGTGCCGTCAAGGCAGTCAATCAGCGTCGCTTGCTGTGTTGCTTGAGCCATATATTGCGGCATATTTGCGCCTTGTTTATCGAACACAAAGCATGGTAAGGTGTGAACTTAACTCCATAGTCAAGCAGTTTTATCACTTATTTTTAAGCGTCGTTATGCTGATTGCACAGCTCGAAAAACTCTCAGGTCAAAGCCGCGACACGATCCGCTACTACGAGCGCACAGGCCTCATCACACCGCCGCAGCGCAGCGACAACGGTTATCGCCGCTATGACCAGCGCACGCTGGCCGAACTGACGTTTATCGCCAAAGCGCAGCAAGTTGGCTTTACCCTGCAGCAAATCAAGCCCGGCTTGGCGCACCTGCATGAGCCCGCAGGTGTATGCGATGCGCTGATCGCCAGCCTGCAGGCCAAAGGTGCAGAGATAAAAGCCCGCATGAGCGAAGACAGGCAGCGGCTGGTGAGATTGAATCGGATGCTGAAGCGGCTGCAAAGTGTTTGAGACAAAATTTTAAGGTGTTGCTATTTAAATAATAGCTAGCTGCGCCTATTCTGATTGGGCAACAGACCTAAATTAACTATGAAAAGTGCCGTTTTAAGCGTCTGCTCTTGCATTACTCGCTTGCTTTACTGAAAGCTCAAAGCCCCGCATAAATCCACTTAGCAATGTGTATTGCAATTGCGCGTGCGAGAGCTCGCGTGACGATTTCAATTTCTCAATAAGCCTGTATCAACAGATCAACAGGAATCAACAGTTCACCATGCAGCGCGCATACGTGCTCAAGTAGAAGTTTGCGCTTTTTGTGCGAGATGTCATGGGCGTACTTGAGCCAACCCAATATGTCTCGAAGGTCAGCGGACTACAGCCCACCCTGCTCTATGGCAAGCTCAATTGCAGCGTCCAGATCTGATGATTTAACAACAAAGTGTTCAGACTCATGGCGCTCGACCATCGTCGGCAGCCTTGCATTGGTAAATTGGTATGTCGATCATGTAATATCCGTGCTGTAAATGTTACAGAAAATCCCAAGGAAAAATCAATGCGCTTACTGCTCGCCCTACTTTTGCCTTTCACCGTCTTCTTCACTATTGGTCGCCCAATAGCAGGCGTGATCTGCCTTCTACTCCAGATAACCCTCATCGGCTGGATTCCGGCAACGATCTGGGCAGTCTACGCACTAGGCCAGTACAAAACTGATAAAAAAATCGAAAAAGCATTCACAGCATCTTCTGCCAAATGAAGAGTCGCGTGTTGTTTGCCAACACCAATTAATCAATCAAAGAAAGTTAATTCATGTGGGGATTTTTGAGCACTCTTTTTTGGCTGCTGTTCTG
>JAYWFR010000162.1:0-24699 GCA_043778695.1 Polaromonas sp.
AGCGCAGCCAGGGCGTCACCCACTTTTTGGGTGGCTTCTTCTTTGGCCAACGGTTGCTTGCGCCAGTAGTCAAACACCGTGGCTTTGTCTGGCAAGCCAGTGCCGGCTGACCAGTTAAGTTTGAGGGCTTTGGCCGCTTTGATGGCGCCCCATTCGCTCTTGGCAACCACTGCCACAAAATCGCCTTTGCGCACGGTTTGAATAAAACCGGTGATGGTGCGTGCCTGGCTGTCATCGACCGATTGCAATTTGGCTCCCAGGTCATCGGCGCGTATTACCCGGGCGTGCAGCATGCCGGGCAGACGCACATCGTGCGCGTATTCAAATTCACCGGTCAGCTTGGCCGGAATATCAACGCGCGCAATTGACTTACCGACCACTTTGTAGTCGCTGGCAGGTTTGGTTGTAGCTTTGCTGTCGATCTTCAGCGTAGCCGTTGACTGGCCTTGCACCAACGCGCTGTAAGGGGTGGATTGGCTGGGATTGTTTTTAACGCTGACGATACCGCGGCTAACCGTTAAATCAGCGACAGGCGCGCCTAGCGTGACGGCTGCTCGGGCCAGCAAAGCTGCCCGTGCGGTAGCACATGCTTTGCGCAGCTCGCCGCCGCCTTGGGAAATCGTCAGGTTGGCACCCGTTAGCCACTGGTCTGGGGTGGTGGCGGTGTCGCCCATCACCATCTCAATTTGTTCGAAAGCAACATCAAGCTCGTCAGCAGCCATCTGGGCCATGGCAGTCTTGGTGCCTGTGCCCAAGTCAACTTTGCCAACAAAAATCGTCACCCTGCCATTTGGTTCGATGCTGACGAAAGAGTCGACCAGGTCTTTGGCGATGGCTTTGGCTGGGCGCAGCGCTGGCATAGCGTTGCCTGCGGCACGAGCCAGAGTCTCGTTTAGGCTAAAGCCAACGACCAGCGCGCCAGCAGTGGCTTTAAGCAAGCTGCGGCGATTCAATAGAGTCTGAATTGCGTTCATGGTCGTGCCCCTTTTAAGCGGTTGCTGCGCGTTTGACGGCGGCGCAAATACGTTGGTGGGTGCCGCAGCGGCACAGGTTGCCCGCCAAAGCGTCCTTGATCTGGATGTCGCTGGGCTTAGGGTTGGTTTTGAGCAGCGCAGCCGATGTCATCACCATGCCGTTGATGCAGTAACCGCACTGCGCGGCTTGCTCATCAATGAACGCCTGCTGTAGCTTGCCGGGTTTGCCGTTGTCCAGCAAGCCTTCTAGGGTGGTGATGTTTTTGCCTGCAAGCGTGCTGATGGGCAACAGGCAAGACCGAGTCGCCACGCCATCGATGTGAACTGTGCAAGCACCACACTGGCCTAGGCCGCAGCCGTATTTTGGCCCTCTCAGCGCGAGGTCGTCTCGCAGAACGTACAGCAAAGGCGTGTCAGCGTCGACGTTGACGGATTGGGATTTTCCATTGACTTTGAGGGCGTAGCGGGGCATGGTTTGTCTCCTTCATAGTTGGTGAAATTATTCGGCCTTGATGCCAGCCGTTTTGATGGTTTTCTCCCAAAACTCGGTTTCTTTTTTGACCAGTGTTCCAAGCGCTACAGGGTTCAAGTAGCGCAATTCAACGCCGGCGGTGTCGGCACGGGTTTTGGTTTCAGGCAACTCCAGCGCCGCCTTGATTTGACCGCTCAATTTGGCCACCACGTCGGGCGGTGTACCTGCTGGCGCAAAAATACCAATCCAAGCTTCGAGCTCAAAACCCTTTAACCCGGCCTCGGCGGTTGTTGGCACATCAGGCAGCCCAGGAAACCGGGTTTTGCCTGCCACCGCCAGCCCTTTGAGTTTGCCGACTTTGACCTGCCCCATCACCGATGGTGGTGTGGTGATGAACACCTGCACCTGACCAGACAAAACGTCTTGCAGCGCTGGGCCTGAGCCGCGGTACGGGATGTGCACCATGCTGGTCTGGGTTTGCGCCTTGAACATCTCTGTACCAATGTGCGACAGTGAGCCGTTACCCTGGGACGCGTAGCTCAGTTTGCCTGGGTTCTTTTTCAGGTAAGCAATAAATTCCGGCAGGTTGTTGGCGGGCACTGACGGGTGAACCGTGATGACGTTAGTGGCCACAGTGATTAACGCAACCGGCACAAAATCTTTTTGCGCCCACGGCAGCTTGGGCGTGAGGTTGGGGTTGCCAACGTGGTACGCCGAATAAGAGTTGAGCAGCGTGTAGCCATCCGGGTTGGCTCTGGCCACCGCTTGGTAGGCCACATTGCCACTGCCGCCGCCCCGGTTGTCCACCACAACGGATTGACCAACGACTTTGCTTAAAGAGTCTGACAAGATGCGCGCTGATGTGTCGACAAAACCGCCAGGTGGGTTGGGCACGACCAGCGTGATGGGTTTGCTTGGGTAGGCTTGGGCTTGTACCGATGTAGGTATAAAAACAGCTGTACCCCAAACAAAATGTGCGCATACTGCTGCTGAAATAATAGCAAATTGACGCATTGTTCAATTCTCCAGGTTCAAAAAATAAAAGACAAAAAATTAATATTGGCCTGACAGCAGCGCGCCCGCATGGGGCGCGCGCCGCTCCAAACCCAAGCTTTTCAGCAACGCGTAAGTGGTGCACACTGCACTTGACACCACCGGCAAGCCGCTGGCTGCCTCAATCAGCTCGACCGATGCTAAAGACGGCATCTGAACGCAGGCTGACGCAACGATTGCGTCTGCCCCTTTGATGTTCAATTTTTTCCACAACTCTGCCGGCGCTTTGGGGTCACGCGCACCCACGGCCAGGTTGTCGTGGATTTCAAGCGAAATGCTGTCCACCACTTCAATGCCTTCGTTCTCGATGTAATCAATCACCATTTTTGTCAACGGCAACATGTAGGGCGCAATGATGGACACGCGTTTGGCGCCCAGGGCATGTAAGCCTTCAACCAATGCCCCAGCGCTGGTAATAACGGGTGTCGGTGCTCCGTTGGCAACTGTGACGTCATGCAGACGGCGTTGTGATTCGCGGTGGTAGCCCTTGCCCATGCTCATGATGGCCACCAGGCAGGCATACCCCATGGCATCCATGCGGGCGTCAGACAGCTCCAGTGCGCAGCGGTCTGAGTCACGGTCCATGGCGGCCAGTTCTTGCTTCGTCACAGACTTCATGCGCATGCGACTGGAATGAAATGTAAAGCGCTCTGGCAAGACCGATTCACGCGCCCGCAGCATGGCGGGGATTTCAGTTTCCATGGTGGTGTTGGAACTGGGCACGATCAGGCCAATGCGGTAGTTTTTTTGAAGGGTTTGGGTAGTGGGTGGTGCGAGCATGGCCAAGTCCTGTTGGTGTCGATATTCTTGATGTTTTGATTGATACTTGCAAATACAAATTTAAGATACATTCATACTGATAGCAAATAAATACACCGCATCATGGAACTGCGCCAGATCAAATACTTTGTCGCCTTGAGTGAGGAACTCAGTTTTACCCGCGCGGCTAAAAAACTGCATGTGTCCCAGCCACCGCTGAGCTTTCAAATCGCTAATTTAGAGGCGGAGCTGGGCGCACGCTTGTTTGACCGTACCAGCCGCAGCGTTCAACTCAGCGGCGCGGGCAAGGCTTTTTTGCCGCACGCTCACGCCGTGCTGGCTAGATTGGACGAAGCCGCGCGGCATGTGCAGCGCGTGGCGGCCGGCCTGGAAGGGCGGGTACAGGTAGGCCTGGCCGGATCGCATTTTTTTGGCCCTTTCCCAAAATTCATCGCCCAGTTTCGGTCGCTGCGCCCGGCCATCGATGTGGCTTTGCAGGAGATGACGCCAAACGAGCAGCTCGGCGCGCTGCAAGATGCGCGGCTGGATTTGTGTGTGTCGCGCAACCCAATGGCAGGCGACGCGAGCATCAGTGCCCGGCTGCTGTGGCGCGACCCGGTGGTGGTTGCGCTGCCGCCAGGCCACAGGCTGTCGGCTCGAAAACGGCTGACGCTGGAAGACCTGAAAAACGAAGGATTTGTCTCGCTCAGGTTAGATTCCTCGCCGTTTGCCAACAGCTTGTTCAAGGCCTGCGTGGCGACGGGTTTCACCCCACGCATTGTTCAGCAAGTCGTTGAGTTGCCAGCCGCTCTGAATTTGGTGGCCGCAGGGTTGGGTGTGGCGCTGGTACCGTTGTCGCTGGCGCACCTGCGCGAGAGCGCCGTACATTTCAGCAAGCTAAAAACCTCGCCATCTACCGCGGCGCTTAGCGGTGACGTGTACCTGCTGTGGCGCTCCAACGATGTCTCGCCTGCCGTCATGGCGTTTAGGCAGCAGCTTTGCGCTTGGGCAACTAGCCTTGCGCCGCAGGAGCTGGGCCGCCTAGGTGATGTACTTCACCAGCCAAAGTGAAATACCCGGGAAAAACAGCAACAGCAGGGTGCGTAGCGTGTCAGAAATTAAAAACGGCATCACGCCCCTGTAGCTCTCGGCAATTGGCACCGCACCCGGCTTGCCTTTGGTCATGCCGTTGACCACGTAAACGTTCAACCCCACAGGCGGAGCCAACATGCCGAAACCCACAGTCATCAGCACCATGATGCCAAACCAAATGGCGGTGTTTTCTTTGCTCATGCCGAAGTCCAGGCCCATGATCATTGGAAAAAAGATGGGAATGGTCAGCAAAATCATGCTGAGCTCGTCCATCACCGCGCCCAGCACCACATACAACAGCATGATGGCGGCCACCACCATCACGGGCGACAAACCCCACGAGCCGACGACTTGTGCCAGCTGCGACGGCACCTGCGTCAGTGCCAGTGCTGCGTTCATCAAGTCAGCGCCAAGAAAGATCAAAAAGATCATGGCTGAGCTTTCAGCCGTGGCGTAAAAACAGTTTTTGAACTTGTCCCAAGTCATCTCCCGCTTGGCCAGGGCGGCTACAAATGTTGCAAATGCACCGACGGCAGCGCCCTCGGTAGGGGTGAAAAAGCCGCCGTAAATGCCGCCAAACACAATTACGAAAATGATAGCAATAGGCCCAATACCTTTGAGCGCTTCAGCCATATTAGTCTTGGTTGCTTTAGCTTTTTCAGGGGCCTGTCCGGGTACCAATCGGACATAAATGCTGATAGCCACCATGTAGCCCAGCATGGCAATGATGCCCGGCACCATGGCCGCAGCAAACAGCTTGGCAATATTTTGCTCGGTCAAAATCGCGTAAATCACCAGCGGCACCGAGGGCGGAATCAAAATACCCAACGTGCCGCCTGCGGCCAGCGTGCCAGTGGTCAAACGGCCTGAGTAGCCGTGATTGCGCATTTCGTCGTAAGCAACGTTGGTGATGGTGGCGGCTGTGGCAACAGATGAGCCGCAAATTGCACCAAACGCTGCGCAAGCCAGCACCGCACCCATGGCCAAGCCGCCCTTGAAGCGTCCCATCACGCTGGCAGCAAACTGAAACAGGGCCTTGCTGATGCCGCCTTGCGTGGCAAAGTGCCCCATCAAAATAAACAGTGGAATCACCGACAAGTCGTAGCTGGCAAAGCGCGCAAAGGCCTGGCTGTTTAAAAAATTAGCCAGTGGGCTCCAGCCCGTTTGCAAGACGTAGCCCGTGCCGCCTGCCAAAAACATGGTGATGGCTATCGGCACACGCACCGCCATCAGCGCCAGCATGATGCCGAAAATCATCAAGGTGAGTTGGATAGCGCTCATAAATATTGGTGCTTAAACAGCGAGTTCCGGGCTGTCTTGGGTGGTTTGCGCTTCAAAACCAAACAAGCTTTGGTGCAATGCGATCAATACCGTCAAGGCCAACGGCGGCACCATGAACGCGTAAACAACCCATTCTGGAAAGCCCAGAATTTGCGTTTCTGAATGGGTATAAAAAGAGTTCAATCCGCCTACTGTTGTGCGCCAGGCCATCAGCGCCATCGCGCAGCCCAGCAGCAGAGCGCCAATGCGGTCCATGACGTTTTGCGCCGATTCCGATGCTTTGGCAGTGAAAAAGTCCACCATGATGTTGCCGCGCCTGACCTGACACCACGGCATGAACAGTGCAATGGCCGCGCCTGCAGCAGCTCCTGACAGCTCAAAATCACCCACGATGGTTTTGCCCACCAAGTCACGACCAACGATGCTGATGCATGTCATTAACGTGATAAAAATCAGCAATAAACCGGCCAGTATGGCGCAAAGCTTGGCTAAATTTGCTAGTAATTTCATAGCTGCATACGCCCGTATTGATTGATTTTTAGATGACTTTAACGTGTAACTCGCCCAGACCAGCCACGCCGGCGACCATGGTGTCTCCTGCGACCACAGCGGCCACGCCCTCAGGGGTTCCGGTGTAAATCAAATCGCCGGGCAACAGAGTCCATGCGGCGGACAGGTGCTCAATTGTCTCGGCCACATTCCAGATCAGTTTGGCCACATTGCTGCGTTGGCGGTCAACGCCGCCGACTGCAACAAAAAGCTCGGCATGGTTCACGTCGCCAGCCAACGCTACGGGTGTAATCGGCCCAATTGGTGCCGAGTTGTCAAAACCCTTGCCAATGCACCAGGGGCGGCCAGCTTTTTTCATCTCGCCCTGTAAGTCGCGGCGTGTCATGTCCAAGCCAACAGCGTAGCCGTAGATGTGTTTGTGCGCGTCCGCTGCCTTGATATTTTTGCCGCCTGTGCCAATGGCGACCACCAGCTCAATTTCATGGTGAAAGTTCTTCGTCAAGCTGGGGTAGGGGATAGTGCCTGTTGTTCCCGCGTCCACCACAACTATTGCATCTGCTGGCTTCAAAAAGAAAAACGGTGGCTCGCGCCCGGTAAAGCCCATTTCTTTGGCGTGCTCTTCGTAGTTGCGGCCTACGCAGTACACCCGGTGTACGGCATAGCGCTCCGTGCTACCGGTAACGGGTACAGACACCACCGGGGGTGGCGTAAAAACATAACTTGGGGAGCTCGTCATGACAACCTTTCTTCTTTGTGTATGCCCAATGCCTGGTGCACCGGGCGGTCTGAAAAACTGAACAGGACACAACCGGTTTGCGACTGCAATTGGGCAGTGTGCCACGACGGAACCACGAAATGGTCGCGCGGACCGAACTGATACACAACGCTTTTGCCGCCGTTTTCAATCGCTTGCTCAATCTTGATGCTGCCGTGGCCCTCCACCACGCTGAACACGGCCCCGTCAGTTTGCCGATAAGGTTTGCCTGTAAAACCAGCGGGCAGGCGCTGCATAAAAGTGGCCATGGTGGGCATGGGCGCACCGCCTGTAGCTGGGTTGATGTAGCGTAGTTTTACGCCATCCCACGCATCAACTTCTTCGTGCTGCTCTAAATTGTGTAGCGCGTCACGCGTTTTTTCATAGGGGTAGCTAAAGATGGGCGATGTTTGTCCAAACGGTGCGTCATACCGCATCGGCAGCATGTTGGCCCCGTATTTGTGGCTGTTGATGCCGCCGCGCTTGGTCACGGCTTGTGATGCAGCGCCGTTTTCAGAAAAGCCCGCGTCAAAAAACTTGAGCATTGGGATATCCAGGCCATCCATCCACACCACAGGCTCGTCAACTTTATTGCCATTGTGCCCATGCGAATCGGGATGACCACGATGCCCATGATCATGCCAAGTCCAGCTCGGCGTGATGATGAAGTCGCCGGGTTTCATCTGGGTACGCTCACCATCAACTGCTGTGTACGCCCCATGCCCCTCCACCACAAAGCGCAGTGCACTTTGCGTGTGGCGGTGGCTGGGCGCGATTTCACCCGGCATGATGACCTGCAAACCCGCGTACAGCGACTGGGTGATGCATGACTGACCGGGAAGGCCGGGGTTTTCTAAGATCAGCACTCGGCGTACCGCTTCTTCAGCGCTGATCAGCTGGCCAGATTGCATCAGGTAGGGGCGTACGTCGCTGTACTTCCAGTGCGCTGGCTGGCAGGGCGTGTTGGGTGCTGGTGGCACCAGGGCATGCAGTACCTCCCACAGCGGGGACATGTTGTGTTGTGCAATCGCGTTGTAGAAAGTTTTTCGCGCCGCCGTATTTAACGCGTGCTCTGGTGACGTTGTGTCCATGGTGATTTTCTCAGGCCCCAAGGTCTAAAAATACACCGTCTTGCAGCAGCAGCTTTTGCAATGCCCGGGTGTCTACATCAGCGGTCGTTTGCGCTCTTGCCAGCGTAGCCGCCGCAGTACCCGCCGCCTGGCCCATCACAAAGCAAGCGCCACTCACACGTGCTGCTGACTGACCCTCATGCGTCATCGACGCGCAGCGCCCGGCAACCAGCAGGTTGTTCACCTTTTTTGGCACCAGCATGCGCCACGGCAGGTCGTTGTAAACGCGGCCATCCGTGCTGTCCCCATTGATTGGAAACTGCCAGTCAATGCGGCCTGCTGAGTGCAACTCCATTGGCCACGCGTTGATGCCGATGGCGTCGTCAAACCTGCACGATGTCAAAATGTCATCGCTCGTCAGCGCGTAAGCGCCTTGTATGCGCCGCGTTTGTCGAACGCCAATTTGGGCCGCAATATCAACGATGCTTGAATTTGCAAAACCCGGAACCTCATGCTTTAAAAAGTTGAAATACTCAGCGATTTGCCGGCGGCCCTCAAGTTCGCCGTTGCTCAGCTGCTGGGCATCAGTGGCATCCATGGCTTTGCCTTGTTTGTTGGCCACTTGGGTGACATTGGCGCGCCACTCGGTGGGATTTTTCTGCGGTCTGAGAATGGCACCTTCGCGCGGAAATTGGTACTGGCCCGGCTTGTCAACCTGTGCTTGCGCCATGATGGTGTTGACGGCCGCAAACTCGCCAACTGCCGCCAACGCTTTGAGCGCATCAACATGGCCGACACGAAACATGGTCGTCGGGTATAAACCGCTGCCGTGACCGTCGCCCGTTTCATACGGCACGCCAGCAAAATGTGCGACGTCAGCATCACCCGAGCAGTCAATGAACTGGTTGGCGCGAATCGCCATGCGGCCCGATTTGGTCTCAACCATCAAAGCTTGAAGTCTTGTGCCTTGCATCACGACCGCGGCGGCGAATGCGTGGAACAAGATTTGCACGCCAGCGTTCACCAGCATTTGGTCAGCCGCGCACTTCAAACTGGAAATGTCGTAGGACTGCACACGAATGCGGCCTTGCATGCCGTCTTGCGGTGCATTCAGGCCACCCATCGCGGCAATGCGCTCAAGCAGTTCGTCCACCACGCCGTGCACGACGCGCCGCATCTTGCCGTTTTTTCGCCCGTAAAGGCCAGCAAAGTTGGTCACGCCGCCAGCGGTGCCCATGCCGCCTAAAAAACCATAGCGCTCGACCAGCAACACGCTCGCCCCATGCTTGGCTGCGCTGACGCTAGCAGCCAGCCCAGCGGGGCCGCCACCGACAACAACGACATCAAACTCGCCGTAAACGCGGAGGGTACGTGCTGGTTCTTCAATGGACTGCATGGGAGATAAAACGATCACTCAACTTTGATATTGCGCATTGCAATAATCCCGCCCATGATCGCGGTTTCGCTCTTGATGCGGCTCGTTAAGCCTTCAGGCGACGTGCCCACCGCCTGCCAGCCCTGGTTAAACAGTTTTTGCCGCGTGTCGGCGTCACGAATGATTTTCGACACCTCGGCATTCAGTCTGGCCTGCGCCGCTTTTGACAAATTGGCCGGACCGATGAGCGCTGTCCAAACCTCCAGGTTGAAATTGCGCACTTCAGCGTCTGCGAGCGGCGCAATGTCGCTGGCCAATGGGCTGCGGCCGCTGGTCAAGCCAATCGCCTTGAGCTTGCCGGCGCGGATTTGCGGCAGCGCAATACCCGGTGGAATCAAAGCCATTTGGATCTGGCCACCCAGCAAAGCCGTGACCACCTGCGGGTTGCCTTGGTAAGGAATGTGCACTGCCTTCAGGTCGCCAGCTTTTGACTTCAGGAGTTCCATCCCCAAATGCCCGACCGAGCCGTTGCCGACCGAGCCAAAATTCCATTTGTCGCCACCGCTGCGAGCTGCGTCAAAAAACGCAGTGCCCGCTGGCAAATTGGGCGGCGCGACCAGCACCAGTGGCGCGGTTGTTAACAATGACAGCAATGTGAAGTCTTTGGCGGGGTCATAGGGCAGTTTGGGATTCAGCAGCTTGGCAGAAGTCAGGTTGCCATTGATGACAACGCCCAACGTGTGGTCGTCTGTGGCTTTGGCCACCTGGTCGGCGGCAATGTTGCCAGACGCGCCAGGTTTGTTTTCAATGATGACTGGCTGGCCGAGTATTTTGGACAGGGGTTCGGCCAACGTGCGGGCTGCCATGTCTGGCGTAGAGCCGCCAGGAAAGCCGACCAAAATGCGCACCGGCCTTGTTGGCCAGGACGCGGCCGACTCGGGTTTTCTAATTTGCATTTGGGCTGTAGCCCAGGAAGGTAGGGCGCAAGCAGCTATTAAAAACAGAGCGCTCAGGCGCTGTCTGCGCGACAAATTAAAAAATAAGGTCAACTGGTTCATGACAGAGGCTTTTTTAGAACTGAAACCATGATTTGAACAGTTTTGATGGGCGTTCATGCGAACGTAGCGTTGAATTTTTGGGCTTCTTACTTGGTTTTTTATTATAAGTATGCATACTATTAAGAGAATCCATTGAAACCCTTAAACTTACACCATGGCTAAAAGTTTTAATTTTGGTGAAGCGCCAGGGCATTTGATACGTCGGGCCCAGCAACTCGCAGTCGCGGTTTTTATGGAGGAAACCGCTGCATTCGGTGCAACGCCGGTTCAGTTCGCCATTTTGAACGCGCTGATCGACGACCCGGGTGAGGATCAGGTCACCTTGTCAAATCGCGTGGCGTTTGATCCTGCAACGTTGGGGTCTGTCATCGGCCGTATTGAAGCCAAAGGCTGGGTAACGCGCAAAGCCGACCCAGGCGACAAACGCCGCAAACTGCTGTGGGTCACGCCAGAGGGCGAAAAGATAGCGCTTGGCATGAAGCGACTCGTGGCCAAAGCTCAGCTGCGCATCGTTGGGCCGCTTAACCCGGCAGAGCGCGAGCAACTGCTGATGTTGCTTGGCAAACTAATTGCGGGGCATGAAAACGCTGCAGGCTAACAACCCCATGTGATCAGGCCGATTTGGCCACCAGGCTGAAATGTTCAACGGTTGGCGGCACGGCAAAAAACGAACCCACAATCGCTCGCCAGTCGGCAAAAGCCGGCGACTGACGAAAATCAACCGTGTGGTTTTCCAGTGTTTCCCAGAAAATTTGAAGAATGTAGCGCTCAGGGCTCTCAATGCCCTTGTTGACTTTGTAGCCCGCAAATCCTTTGGCTTTGGAAATCACCTCTTTGAGGCCGCGCTCAATGGCTGCGTCAAAGGCGGCTTGCTGGCCAGCGTGGATGCGGATGTCGGCGAGTTCGAGAATCATCAAAGCTCCTGGTTTAAAGTTAATACTGACTGGCGGGTAGCGTCACGGTGATGCCGTCCAGTGTGGCGGTTAATGTGATCTGGCAACTCAAACGGCTGTTTGGCTGCCGCGCCACTGCGGTAAAAGCCAGCATGGCCAGCTCCTCAGCATCCGGCGTGGGCAGCTGCGACGCAAAGGACTCCGACATGAACACGTGGCAGGTCGCGCAGGTCATCAAACCGCCGCAGTCAGCGGCTATGCCGTCAAGGTTGTTGGCGGTGGCTACTTCCATCACCGTCTTGCCGACCTTGGCTGTGAGCGTTGTTTTTATTCCGCTAGGTGCTATGAAATTAACAGCAATGGTTTGGCTCATGGAGTTTTGTGCAGGGTTAAATGCGGCCAAAGTATTCGCGGCATTTGTTGACCTCATCAACCAATGCCGCGGGCTGCCAATATTGGCGCAGCAAATGTCGCAATAAATGTCGCAGTGAATGTCGCAGTGAATGTCGCAGTAAAAGTCGCAGCAAATGGCGCAGCGAATGGCCGCAGGGCGTACCGGGCGTGAGTCGGGTCAAGCGTTCATTGTGTTCAACGTTCATGGCTGCGAATGATAATCTCGACTAAATCATTCAATTCAAGGAGCCATCATGGAATCCAGGCCACCGCTGCCCCCCTTTACTTTTGAAACTGCCGTACAAAAAGTACGCGCTGCAGAAGACGGCTGGAACAACCGCGACCCGCAAAAAGTAGCCATGGCCTACACCGCAGGCAGCCAGTGGCGCAATCGCGCTGAATTTGTGACCGGCCGGGATGAGATTGCTGGTCTGCTTACTCGCAAATGGAACCGCGAATTGGATTACCGTTTGATCAAGGAGATCTGGGCTTTCAGCAGCCACCGGATTGCGGTGCGCTTTGCCTATGAGTGGCATGACGACGCAGGCAACTGGTTTCGTTCCTACGGCAACGAAAACTGGGAGTTTGACGACAACGGCCTGATGGCGGTACGCCACGCCAGCATCAATGACTTACCCATCAAGGCGGCAGACCGCAAATATTTTTGGCCGCTGGGCCGCCGGCCAGACGACCACCCTGGCCTGAGTGAATTGGGACTGTAAAAAATGGGAAATACCGACGAGATAAACGAGGCCCGCTTATGGGTGGCAGACGGCTGGACTGCCAAAGTGATGAAAAACGAAGACGATGACGGTTGGGCAGTTGCCATGATCAAAGACGGCGAACCTGAGCCCGCGCTGATTGGCCCCTGGACCATGGGGCGAGACAAAAAGAACCCCAAACCGCTGGATGTCAATGCCTTTCATACGCTGGTTAAAACTGCGTCGGAGTTTGTGCGCCGGCATGAGCAGCAGCTGCACTCAGAATTGCACCAGAGCATCGTCATCACAGCAGCGACGGGCCGGGTGACGGTGAACCTGGACATCGTGCCTGACGAGGACAACCCCTACGCGACCTTGACTGCACGCGATGACGGTGGCGATTTGCTGGCTGAAGTTAAAACTGCCGCGTCTTTTAAGCTAAATCGCCAAAGTGCCGAGCGCTGGGCTGCCAACAACTTTATAAAACCAAAATGATGTTTGCCCCCGATTTGTCTACCGTTACCCACGGCATTCAATTGGCTGTGGCACCGGTGTTTTTGTTGACTGCGGTGTCGGGCCTGATAGCTGCTGTGGCTGGCCGATTGGCCCGCATCATTGACCGTGCCCGGTTTCTCGAAAATCGGCTGGAAACAGGCGCTGTACAAGACTTAAAAGCACAAAAAATGTACGCTGAATTAGAGCAGCTGCGAAAGCGTGGCTGGCTGGTTAACGCTGCCATTGCCTTGCTTACGTTCTGCGCGTTACTGATTGGCTTGACGATTATTTTGCTGTTTTTGGGCGAAACATCAGAGGTTCCCACGCCCAAAATAGCGACGATCTGTTTTTTGTCGGGTGTTGCCTGTTTTTTGTCGGCGTTGGTGTGCTTTTTGGCTGAAACGTTGATGGCGACCAAGCTGCTTAAATTTGCCAAACCGCCGATCGTTGAGCTTGCACCAAACTCTGCCATCACGCCTTCAGTTGCCATCAAAACTTCGGAAACACCCATTGACAGGGCCCGTTAAGTCATCTGCTGCAACCGCCTGTTTTGCTACTGTCGTTGCTCTGTTGATATGGGCGGCACTGCTGCTTCAGTTGTGGCTGACGATGGGTGTCGTTATTAGCCAGGGGCGCGGTTTTGCGATGGGTTTGGTGGTGTATTTTGGGTTTTTCACGGTATTGACCAATTTGCTGGCTGCGCTGTGCATTTCTGCATTTGCTGTCGATAAAAAAGTTCCGGGCTACCGCATTGCAACGCACCCGGTGACCCTCAGCACCGTAGCGGCAGCGATCACCATGGTGGGGCTGGTTTACTTTCTGGTGCTGCGCCACACGTGGAGGCCCGAGGGCGCGCAGTTTGTGGCTGACGCGGCTTTGCACTATGTCAACCCGATTTTAGCCGTGCTGTTTTGGTTTGTGGTGATGCCTGCGGGTGCTGTGACATGGCGGGCTCTGCCGTGGCTGTTTGCTTACCCGCTGATCTATTTGGTTTATGTGTTTGGCCGGGGTGAGATTTTCAAGATATACCCGTACTTTTTTATAGACGTTGGGCAAATTGGCTACGGCTTGGCCATGCGCAACAGCCTGGGCGTGTTGCTGGCTTATGGTCTGGTGCTGGCTGTTTTGCTGGGGCTGAAGAACCTGTTAAAGCGATTCAAGCAGTCAAAGCGCCGCCAGTAGCCGCAGTACGCGGCACCAGAAAAGCTTCGGCGCATCGCCCTACATGTTTGCAGCTGATTCCGGCATAGGATGGTTTTAGTTATCCACCTGTCGGTAAGGGCCAGTCGTATGAAAACCTTTTTTTCGCTGTGCGCATCAAGCGCCCTGTTCGTAGTTGCAGGTTTCTGCGCTGTTGCCGCCCAAGCCAACGCACCTACGGCGGCTGACTGCGTTGCACCCGCTACACAAAAGCTGATGAACGATTGCGCGTATGAAGACTTTTTAGCCGCTAACGCGGGCTATGCCGACAGCAACAAAGCCATCATGGGCAAGTTGCCAGGCAAGCAGCGCGAACTGCTTAGGCGATCACAAAAAGCCTGGGTAGCGTACAGCGCTGCGGCTTGCGACTTTGAAAGCAGCGCCGCCGCTGGGGGCAGCGCCCTAGGCATGGTCAAGTGGCAGTGCATGGCACGCCTTGCGCGGCAGCGTGTGGTTGACCTGGCCAAACTAGGCGACTGCAAAGAAGGTGATGTGAGCTGCGTGCGTTTTAAACAGTAGCCTTTCAGCTGCCAACTGCTCATAATTTAATAGCTGCTTACGCACATATTGATTGGGCTAGAGGCTTATTTTCCAGGTACAAACGCCCGTTTCGACGGTAAATTAGCCTCCACAGACGGCAAGTCGATCATGACGGGCTGGCCTGGCGTCGTACAGCCGGTGTCGCAGCACTTACCAGGTTGGCGGTTTTTGGTAATCGCGCGGTTCGGGTCGTGCGGTACACCCTCACCAGTTCCGTCAGCGTTCACACCTCTTTCAAGAATGCGCTCTACCAGTTCAACCTTGCTGCCAATCGGGTAGTTGCGATAAATCTCTTGCTTCATGGCTGCCGGCGAGCCGCCGCCGTGCAGGCTGATCACGCTGTACCAGCCGCCCTGGTAACCGGCTGTCAGGTCTTCAATGAAGCGGGCGGTTTCAATCCGCTGCTCGTACGGCACATCAGGGTTGGCGCGCAACACTTCTGACAGCTTGGCACCGGTCTCGGGGTTGTGGTCTTCATCCGGGCCGGGCAGGGTGACGATGAGCCCGCCGCTGACGTAATGCGCAATGCGGTGCATGTCGTAAATTTTGGTGGCCAGCAGCAGCTTGCCGATGTTGCTGAACACCGGGTCAGGCATGAAAGTTTTGCTGTGTTCGTCTGGCTTGCCGTACACGCTGGCCGCTACACCGCAGGCGTAAAAGCTCTCGGTGATGGTGATGAGCTCGACCATCTGCTCGCGCAAGTGCGTTTCTTTGCCGGGGTCAAAGCCATTTGCTTCGCACATCAGCGCGCCTGCGCCAATCAGCAAATCACCAAAACCCGCACGCGCCCCAATGCAGGTGTGGCGGTGGTGCGTGGCGTAGCTGTAGGTCAGGTGGCCCGAGTGTTCCCACTCGCCGGCGTAAAACACGTTGTCATGGGGCACAAACACCTTGTCGAACATCACCACGCCCGTGCTCTGGCCGTATTTGCGGCTGAACAATGCTGCGCCGTGCTCGACCTTTTCACCCGGGCGGCCAGCTGGACGCGCAACGATGGTGATACCGGGTGCGTCAATCGGCACCGCGCAGCAGACGGCAAAGTCGGCGTCCTCCTTGCCCATGTTGCGGCACGGCATAACCAACAGCTCGTGCATGTAGGGCGCACCGGTCACGATGGCCTTTGTGCCTGAAATGACGATGCCCCTGGCATTACGTTCAACAACATGAACATAGCTGTCGACGTTGGCCTGCTCGTGCGGGCGGCGGCTGCGGTCACCTTTGGCATCGGTCATGGCGATGCCCAGCGTCAAATCCTGGTCTTGCACGCGGTGCAGATAGTTTAAAAAACGAGCCGTGTTCTCAGTTGTGCCGCGCGCGTCATCAATGCGGGCTGACACTTGGCCAATGGCGTTGAGCGCGTCGTGCGTCAGGTAGCGCTGGGCGCAACCTGTTTCCTGGCACACCAGGCGCACTGCTTCAAGCTTGTTGAGCAAGTCGCCGCTGCTGGTGTTGATGTGGCTCAGGCGGTTGACGGTTTTGCCGCTGGTGTGCTGCACTGCCGTCATGATGGGCGCGTATTTGGCCCTCAGCGCATAGTCATAGGTCAGCGCAATCGCATTGATGCCGGGGCCAAAACCGCGCTCGTCCACCACGCTGTCAACTTGTCTGCCATCTAAAAAGACACGCGGCTTGTAGCGGCGAAGCGACTGGCGAAAGTCGTCGCCAGACATCAGGGTGCTGGCGGGAGCGGGTGCGTTCATGGTTGTCTCCTTGGTGTTTGCATTCTAAAGTTCAAGCGCTGCTGCCGCTCGTTTTAGGTTGCGGGTGGCAGAATCAGAGCTATACATACTAAAAAGGAACCTTATGCTGCTAGACGCCGACGACTCCCAACTCGTGCTGGTTGATTACCAGGCCCGCTTGATGCCAGTGATTTTTGAAAACGAGCGTGTGATTGCCAACGCAGTGCGCCTGGCGCGCATGGCGCAAGCGCTGCAAGTGCCCGTTTGGGCCACTGAGCAAATGCCTGAAAAATTAGGCCCCAATGTTGATGCGGTGCGTGCTGCCATCGACGCTGCTGGTGGCAGAACGCTGGCCAAGGCACATTTCAGCGCCATGGCCGATGGCCTGGGCGACTGGCTGCGACCACCTGCGCGCAAGCCAACGCAAGGCAGCAATGCCCGTAGCCTGCCCAAGCATTTGCAAAAAGCCGCACCCGAGCCAGAAGAGGCCAGGGGCATCATCGTCATCGCAGGTTGCGAAGCCCATGTGTGCCTGTTGCAAACTGCTCTTGATTTGTTAGAGGAAGAGTTTGAAGTCTGGGTGGTGACCGACGCCTGCAGCTCACGCACAGAGCGCAACCGCGATGCGGCCTTTGACCGCCTGGCAGGCAACGGCGCCGAACTTGTCACAACTGAGATGGTGGCGTTTGAATGGCTTAGAACGGCTGAGCATCCAGCATTCAAGGAAGTCATGACTTTGGTGAAGTAAGCTGCCTGTCCGGCACTGGGTATTCGTCAATCAACAACACAAAACAGAACAGAACAGAACAGAGACAAACATGACCTTCATCACCACACTGAAAAAACTGACCTGTCTGGCTTGCTTTGGGCTGCTGGCCATGTCTGCCAGCGCGCAGATGCCTGCGCCAGTTGAAGGCAGCTACCTGCTTAAAAACTTCCGTTTTCACACTGGTGAGGTGATGCCTGAGCTGCGCATGAACTTCACCACATTGGGCGCCCCTGCGGGCGAGCCGGTACTGGTACTGCACGGCACCACTGGCTCGGGCATGGGCATGTTGTCCCCTGCGTTTGGTGGTGAGTTGTTTGGCCCGGGGCAGCCGCTGGACACGGCGCGTTACTTCATCATCCTGCCCGACTCGATAGGTACCGGCAAATCGAGCAAGCCGTCAGATGGCATGCGCACGACCTTTCCGAAATACAACTACGACGACACGGTGCTGGCGCAGTACCGATTGGTGAAGGAGCACTTCGGCCTGTCACGTCTGCGTCTGGTCATTGGCAATTCCATGGGCGGCATGCAAACCTGGCTGTGGGGCCAGCAATACCCTGACTTCATGGATGCGCTCGTGCCCATGGCGTCACAGCCGAGTGAGATGTCCAGCCGCAACTGGATGCTGCGCCGCTTGGTGATTGACTCCATCAAAAGCGACCCTGAATGGATGGGCGGCAATTACACCCAGCAGCCGCGCAGCTTGCAATTTGCGTCGGTGTTTTTTGGCGTTGCCACACTCGGCGGCAGCCAGGCGCTGTACAAGGCAGCGCCCACGCGAGAAAAAGCTGACCAGCTGCTCAATGCACGACTGCAAGCGAAGTTTGCAGGCGACGCCAACGACCACCTGTACCAGTGGGACTCATCGCGCGACTACAACCCGTCGCCCAAGCTAGAGGCCATCAAAGCTGCACTGCTGGCCATCAATTCAGCCGACGACGAGCGCAACCCGCCTGAGACCGGCCTGATGGACAGAGAAATGAAGCGCATCAAAAACGGCAGCTATCTGCTGATCCCCGGCAGCGATCAAACTGCAGGCCACGGAACCACTGGTCAGGCCAAATTCTGGAAGCAGGACCTGGCCAACTTTATGCAAAGCCTGCCTGCTTACCGAAAGTAGTTAAATGCGTGTTTTTAAGGTTGGTTTAGCCCGCTAGCGCAATCAAAACTTGCGCTGGCAGCTACGATTTATGTAGCACTTTGAGAATTGTGTTGCGTACCTTGCTGCATGCGTGTCCAGACGCGTCAGCCCGTTGCAAGACGCCTGACCATAATTTCAACAACTCAAATCTTCAGGAGACAGCACATGTTCAAGTCCCTTCAACTCAGCAAGTCCGATGCTGGTTTTTCTGCAGCCATCACAGACACCGACGAAGCCAGTTTGCCCCCGGGCGATGTGACGGTAGCGGTGGAATACTCCTGCCTGAACTACAAAGACGGCCTGGCCATCACCAACAAAGCTTCAGTCGTGCGCGCCTGGCCGATGGTGGCGGGCATTGACGGTGCGGGCACGGTGCTGGAATCAACTCACGCCAACTGGGCTGCGGGCGACCGGTTTGTACATAACGGCTGGGGCCTGGGCGAAACCCGTTGGGGCCTGATGTCTGAGCGCGCCCGGCTGCAGGGTGATTGGCTGGTCAGGCTGCCCGCAGCTTTTAGCACCCGCCAGGCTATGGCAATTGGTACCGCCGGCTACACCGCCATGCTGTGCGTGCTGGCACTGGAGAAAAACGGCGCCACGCCCCCTGGCGGCGAGGTGCTGGTGACCGGGGCTACTGGCGGCGTTGGCAGCGTGGCAGTGGCGCTGCTGAGCAAGCTGGGCTACACCGTGGTGGCGGCGACTGGCAAGACCAGCGAGGAGGCTTATTTAAAGCAGCTGGGTGCCAGCAGTGTGATGGACCGAGCCGAGTTGTCTGCTGCTGGCAAGCCGCTGCAAAAAGAACGCTGGGCGGCAGTGGTGGATGCGGTGGGCTCGCATACGCTGGCCAACGCTTGCGCGCAAACCCGCTATGGCGGCGTGGTGGCCGCTTGCGGGTTGGCGCAGGGGGCGGATTTCCCGGCGACTGTCATGCCCTTTATTTTGCGCGGCGTGACTTTGGCTGGTGTTGACAGCGTGACGGCACCGCTGGCAACACGCCAGCGTGCCTGGGACCGCCTGGCCATCGATCTTGATTTGGCGAAGCTAGAAGCCATGATTGAAGAAATACCCCTTGAACGTGCTGTAGAAAAAGCAGCAGACCTGATGGCTGGTACGGTGCGCGGGCGCGTGGTTGTGAAAATCTAAAAATCAACAAGGAGACGCGACATGACCCGCTACGCCGACTTTTATAAGCGGTCGATAGACCAGCCCGATGCCTTCTGGACGGAGCAGGCCAAACTGATTGACTGGTTTGCTCCCTTTAACCGCGTCTGCAGCTATGACAAACCGCCGTTTGTCCATTGGTTTGAGGGCGGCAAAACCAATTTGTGCCACAACGCGGTTGACCGGCACCTGGCCACACGGGGCGACCAGGCGGCGCTGATTTATGTGTCGAGTGAAACCGGCGTTGAAAAAACCTACACCTTCAACGACCTGCACGCCGAGGTGCAGCGCATGGCCGCCAGCTTGAAAGCCATGGGCGTGGTACGCGGCGATCGGGTGTTGATTTACATGCCAATGATTGCCGAGGCCGCCTTTGCCATGCTGGCCTGCGCCCGCATTGGCGCTATTCATTGCGTCGTGTTTGGCGGCTTCGCCAGCGGCGCTCTGGCGTCGCGTATTGAAGACGCTACGCCGCGCGTCATCGTCAGCGCCGATGCAGGGTCACGCGGCGGCAAAGTTGTGGCCTACAAGCCTTTGCTCGATGAAGCAATTGCCCTGTCAAGCCACAAACCTGAGGCCGTGCTGTTGGTTGACCGGGTCCTCGCGCCGATGGATATGACGCCAGGGCGCGACCTGCTGTGGGCGAACCTGCGCACCAAGTACATGCACGCCCAAGTGCCTTGCGAGGCGCTCGACTCGACTGCCATCAGCTACACCATTTACACCAGCGGCACTACTGGCAAACCCAAAGGCGTGCAGCGCGACACCGGTGGCTACGCCGTCGCGCTGGCGGCCAGCATGCAGCATATTTTTGACGGCCGGGCGGGTGAAACTTATTTTTCTACCAGCGACATTGGCTGGGTGGTGGGCCACAGCTACATCGTTTACGGCCCGTTGATTGCAGGCATGGCCACTGTCATGTACGAAGGCCTGCCCACCCAGGGCATGGATGGCCAGCCCAACGGCGGTATTTGGTGGAGCCTCGTAGAAAAGTACAAAGTCACGGCGATGTTTAGCGCGCCAACGGCGGTGCGCGTTCTTAAAAAGCAAGACCCGGCGCTGCTCAAAAAATACGACCTGAGCAGCCTGCGCGCTTTGTTTCTGGCGGGTGAGCCGCTCGATGAGCCAACAGCACGCTGGATCAGCGACGGCTTGAATGTGCCGATCATTGACAACTACTGGCAAACCGAGACTGGCTGGCCGCTGATCACTATTGCTGGGGGTGTTGAAAAAACACCGACCAAATTTGGCAGCCCCGGTATCCCCATGTACGGCTACCGCGTCAAAATTTTGCACGAATCAACTGGCGAAGAATTGACCCAGCCTAATGAAAAAGGCGTGGTGGTGATTGAAGGGCCAACGCCGCCCGGCTTTATGCAAACCATCTGGAAGGACGACGCACGTTTCGTCAACACCTACTGGAAAAGTGTGCCCGGCAAAATGGTGTACTCAACCTTTGACTGGGGCATTCGCGACGAAGACGGTTACTACTTTATTTTAGGTCGTACTGACGACGTGATCAACGTCGCAGGCCACCGCTTGGGTACGCGTGAGATTGAAGAAAGCATCTCTGGCCATGCGGGCGTGGCAGAGGTTGCTGTGGTGGGCGTGGCTGATGCGCTCAAAGGCCAGGTGGCGATGGCGTTTGTGGTGCCTAAAGACTCCGGGGTTTTGAACAACAGCGCAGCGTCGATGAAGCTTGAAGGCGAGATCATGAAGCGTGTGGACGGCGACCTGGGTGCGGTTGCCCGGCCATCACGTGTTCACTTCGTATCGGCATTGCCCAAAACTCGCAGCGGCAAGCTGCTGCGGCGCGCGATTCAGGCAGTGTGCGAACGCCGCGATGCTGGCGACTTGACCACCATGGACGACCCGGCCGCTTTGCAGCACATCAAAGACCGCATGAGCAGCTGACGCTGCAGCTATCCTCGCTGTTATTGCGAGTCGGAATCAGCGCGGTGCTAGCCGAATTGCGCCGTCCAGGCGAATCACTTCGCCGTTGAGCATGTCGTTTTCAAAAATATGTTTGGCCAGTTTGGCGTAGTCTTCGGGCGTTCCCAGGCGGCTGGGGAAGGGCACCGATGCAGCCAGGGAGTCCTGCACTTCCTGCGGCATACCAAACATCATGGGCGTGCCAAAAATACCGGGCGCAATCGTCATATTGCGGATGCCGTTGCGCGCCAGGTCGCGAGCAATTGGCAGCGTCATGCCGACAATGCCGCCTTTGGACGCGCTGTAGGCAGCCTGGCCCATTTGCCCGTCGTACGCAGCCACTGACGCGGTTGAAATCAGCACGCCGCGCTCGCCAGTGACTTCGGGTTCGTTTTTGGCCATCGCATCAGCTGCCAGGCGAATCATGTTGAAGCTGCCAATTAAATTGACGGTGATAGTCTTGCTGAACACAGCCAGGCTGTGCGCGCCGTTTTTGCCGACGGTTTTTTCAGCCGGGGCGATGCCCGCGCAATTGACCAGGCCCATCAGTTTGCCCATCGACACCGCCTTGGCCACTACTGCCTGGCCGTCAGCTTCGTTGCTCACATCGCATTTGACAAAACAGGCGATTTGGGCACCGCCAAGATCTTTGGCTATTTGCTCACCTTTTTCAACTTGCATGTCGGCAATGACCACACGGCCGCCGTTGGCCACCAGCATGCGCGCTGTGCCTTCACCCAAACCCGATGCGCCGCCCGTGACAATAAAAACTTTGCCTGCGATGTCCATGATGATGTTCCTATGAGCTGTGGTTGACGCTTACCTCGACTCAAGGGTAAACATAACCCGAAATTATGGCGCATAAAAAAAGCCCGGCCACTTTGAAACGGCCGGGCTGGTTGGTGCACTGAAAATTATTTATACCCAACACGGTCCAGCATTTGCTGAATTTTGGCTTGGCTAGCGCCAATGGCTGCAACAGGCAACGCCTCTTGCTTGAAGCTGCCGCCGCTCATGGTGCTCAGGGTGGCGTTGGTCAGTTTAATGCCTGCCACCGTGGGGTATTCGTTGTTGCCGTTGGCAAAATAGTCTTGCGCTGATGGGCTTGCCAGGTACTCCATAAACTTCACCGCGTTGGCGGTATTTTTGGCGTTTTTAGCCACCGCTGCGCCCGAGATATTGACGTGCGTGCCCCAGCTGTCCTGGTTGGGGAAGACCACCGCTATTTTGTCCATCACGGCTTTGTCTTCTGGTGTGGCGGACCGCATCAAGCGGGCGAGGTAGTAGGTGTTGGTAATGGCAATGCCGCATTCGCCTGATGCAACGCCTTTGATCTGGTCGGTGTCGCCACCTTTGGGCGCGCGCGCCATGTTGGCGACCATGCCTTTGAGCCAAGCCTCGGCAGCTGCGTCGCCGATGTGCTCGGCCACTGCGCCAAACAGCGACAGGTTGTAGGGGTGCGATCCTGAACGGGTGCACAGCAGACCTTTGTTTTTCGGGTCGCCCAGTTCCTCGTAAGTGTCAACGTCGGTTTTTTTCACACGAGCTTTGTCATACACCACCACCCTAGCGCGTGTGGAGTAGCCAAACCAGGTGGTGCCTTCCGGCGTGGCTTTGGCCCGCAGGGCGGGGGGAATGGCTTTTTCAAGCGCTGGTGACTTGATGGGTGCAAACAGGCCGTCGGCGTCGCCTTTCCAGAGCCTGGCGACGTCTACCAGCATGATCACGTCGGCGGGTGATGCGGCGCCTTCGGCCTTCAAGCGCGCCAAGATGCCTGCGTCGTCAGAGTCGACACGGTTGATTTTGATGCCAGTGGCTTTGGTGAAATCGGTGTAAAGCGCCTCGTCCGTCGAGTAATGGCGGGCAGAATACAGGTTAAGCACTTGGTCTTGTGCGCTGGCACCGGTAGTGGTGCCCAGCAATGCCGCCGCAGCCAAGGCCATACTGATCATCAAAGGAGCTTTTTTGAACATGTTGACATCTCATGAAGTTTGGAAAGATTTTATTGTAGCAGTACGAACGCGAATTGTTCTCATTTGCTTTGCGGCTTGTGGGGTTTTTGTGTTGGGCGGGTGCGCTGTGCCCGTGGCAAAGTCGTCCGCACCAGCCGAAGTCGCGGTGAAAAAACCCCTCAAAATCGGCCTGGCGCTGGGCGGTGGCGCGGCACGGGGCTTTGCCCATGTGGGAGTGATAGCGGTGCTGGAAGAAGCCGGCATCAAGCCGCAGCTGATTGTCGGCACATCTGCGGGTAGCCTGGTAGCCGCCCTGTACGCCAGCGGTAAAACCAGCGCCCAGTTACAACTTACCGCAATGAACATGGACGAGGTGGCGATTACCGACTGGATGCTGCCCATCGTTGGGCGCGGCGTGTTCAGGGGCGACGCGCTGGCGCGCTATGTCAATGAGCTGGTGGCCAACCGCTTGATGGAGAACATGGTTATTCCGCTGGGTATCGTCGCCACCGACTTGGGCAATGGCAACGCAGTGCTCTTCCAAAAAGGCGATACCGGCACAGCCGTGCGTGCATCGAGTGCTGTACCAGCTGTTTTCGTGCCCGTCAAAATCAATGGCCGTGACTATGTCGATGGCGGTTTGGTGTCCCCCGTGCCGGTGCGCTTTGCCCGGCAAATGGGTGCCGATGTGGTGATAGCGGTGGACATCTCTAACCCGCCTGAAGCCAACACGGCAGACGGCACGCTGCAAATCTTGCTGCAGACTTTTGCCATCATGGGTAAAAGCATCAACCAGTACGAGCTGGCCGGTGCTGACGTGGTGGTGCGGCCGTCTCTCTTGGGGCTGAAAAGCGCGGACTTCTCGTCTCGTCAGCGCGCTATTGATGCGGGCAAGGCGGCCATGCTGGCGGCGCTACCTGGGCTGAAGGCCAAGTTGGCAGCTGCTTCAGCGCCTTAAATGGCACCATCAAACATCAGCACATCGACGGTATCGCCTGCTGCAATGTCTGCTTGCGCATGATGCAAAACGATCAGCCCATTGGCTTGGGCCATCGAGCTTAAAACGCCTGAGCCTTGGTTGCCGGTGGTTTTGACTTGTAGCGTGCCGTCTGTAGCGTTCGACACCCAGCCGCGCTGGTATTCGGTACGACCTGGTTTCTTGCGCATCGCCTCTTGGCTGCGCGCTCTTAACAGGGGTTGAGGCGTTGCGTTGGCTCCCATCATCTGCAGCAGGGCGGGGCGCACAAAAGCCAGAAAAGTCACCATCACAGCCACTGGGTTGCCCGGCAGGCCAAACAGAATGCAGCTACTCGCTTTACTCCTATTTTCATAGCTGCTTGCGCAAGTAATGTCGGGGCTAGAGGCTGATTTGTCGCCTAAAACGATATTGAAAGCTGGTTTTTCAATGCGCCCAACCGCCATGGGCCGACCAGGCCGCATCGCAA
>JAYWFR010000163.1:0-4240 GCA_043778695.1 Polaromonas sp.
GCAAATGCTGCAAGCCATTACCGGCATGCTCAGCAACGACGGCGGCCACGGCGGCCTGGGCGGCATGATGGCCAAGTTTCAGCAAGCCGGGCTGGGCGATGCGGCCGCCTCGTGGGTGGGAAGTGGTGATAACCACCCGGTATCGAGCGATCAAGTGACAAACGCACTCGGCACAGACACGATTGCCAGCATGGCAGAAAAGCTCGGCATCAGCCACAGCGACATGGCCGGGCAGTTATCTGGCCTGTTGCCCGGTTTGATCAACCACCTCACGCCCAACGGCCAAGCACCTGCTGGCGGCCTGGGCAATGCCGGCGACTTGATGGGCATGTTGGGCGGCCTGCTGCAAAAACGTTAAAAACGAGCGGGTGGATCAAACAAGCGTTGACAACTGGTGGCGCCGGTTTCATTGGCCCGCACACCGCTGACACGTTCTCGGCCCACGGCTTTGCGATGCGTGTACTGCTGAGCACCGTTGGGCACAGCTAAATGCTCTGTTTTTATAGCTGTTAACGCGCATTTTGTACGCGCTACAGCTACATTTGTCTGTTCTTCTGCTCGTGTGATCTGTGACGTTAAATTTTAAAAGCCGATTGTGGTGATTGAAGCAGCAACCAGCTGCGGCTTGTTTTACTAGCGCTCTTGGCGGTCGATGCCGCCCAGCGTTTGACCCATTTTGTATAACTATGATCAGTAAACGGCCGAGCTGAACCATGACGCCAAACGACCTTCACTTCGAAATGCGCGGCGCTGTTGCCGTGACCCGCCTTAACCGCCCTGCCAAACGCAATGCGCTGGGCGTTGCGCTGATTTTGGCACTGCGCAATTTGTTTGAAACGCTGCCCAGCTAGGCCAAGGCGGCGGTGTTGCATGGCGCGGGCGACCACTTTTGTGCAGGTCTTGATCTAAGCGAGCTTAAAGAACGTGATGCCGGCCAAGGCTTGATGCATTCGCGCACTTGACATGCTGCGCTTGATCGGGTGCAGCACGGCCCCGTACCGGTGGTGGCTGCCCTGCACGGCGCGGTGGTCGGTGGGGCGCTGGAGCTGGCCAGCGCCTGTCACATTCGGGTGGTGGACGGTACCACTTTTTACGCGCTGCCCGAAGGCTCGCGTGGTATTTTTGTCGGTAGGGGTGGCTCGGTGCGCATCCCCAAGCTGATTGGCGTGGCCCGCGTCGCTTTGCGCGATGTTGCTCTGGGTGCGCAGTACCTGTGCGCCACGCAATCGCTGGGCGACTACCCCGCTCGCATCACCGGCCACATCACCGACCGCTTACAGCACTGGGCGCACACCGCGCCAGAGCGCACCTTCATGGCCGAGCGTGGATTAGTGCGGACAACATCCATTTGGGACTGAGCTTTGACGGCCGCATTGCCGAAGACTTCAAGCTGGCCACTGGCACCTTTGTCAGCGAGGGCCCGTTGCGCCGCAAAATTATTGCTCTAGGGGCACCCTACATTCAAGACGTGGTGCTGACGGGTATCAATTTAGAGGAAGTTGGCGCGCTAATCATCTCGACTACAGCGGTGCGTATGCTGGCCGGTCTTGGCAATGACGCGTCTTTGCAGCAGGTGTTGCAAAGCGACGCCGTGGCGGCGCACTTCCAAAAAGTCGTCGTTGACCTGGCTTTAAACGCGACCGACAGCGCCCAACCGCATAGCCAGGCTGCATGTCACGCATGAGCCGCCATCGATGACAAAGGTGAAGTGACCGACAAGGGCCCTGTCAACCAGCGTGCTGTGTTGGCGCATCGCGCCACGCTGGTGGACGCGCTGCATGCCGACGCCATTCATCCGACTTTAAATCCAACGCCAGCTGAAAAAATCACATGAAACGTATCGGCTCTGACCCAGAATTCAAAGACGTGTGGATCCTAAACGTCAATCGCGGCGGGCAGGCAATGGCGGTGCTGGTGGAGAACCTGCAAAGCCGCTAACTCAGTGTTTAAAGATATAAAAGAGCGCCAAGCCCAATCAAAACTTGCGCTAGCAGCTCCTAAATATATAGCAATTAGCGTTTTTTAAGTAACACCATGAGCAAAGCTATCGTCTCCGTTGTCTATGAAGTAGACGACATGTTTGGCGACTGTGGTCCTGCGGGTATTGTGTTTTCTCCTAACTTCTCCAAGTGGATAGACGCGACGTCGCTTAACTTTTTTTGTTAGATGAGGCGTGCCCATTTGGCTAGAGTTGTATAAAACGACGGGCATCATCGGTACCCCGCTGTTAGAGGTCAACACCCGCTTTATCGGCCCCGCCACCTATGGCGAGCGGTTGCGCGTGCACACCAGCATTCAAGAGTGGCGTAGCGAAGTGTTTATACAAAAGCACATCGTCAAGCGGGACGCCGCCGTGCTGTGTGAGGGCACCGAGACCAGAGCCTTTTGCATTTGCCACCCCGACGACGGCCGCGCCATCGGGCTGTACCTGACCGCCACCGGTGAGCAGATGATGAGGCAAGCAGAAACCACAGCCAGTGGGTTGGAAAGCGATGTTTGCCACAAACTGACCGCCGCCGAGACCAAGACCTTGCTCAAGCTTCTACAGAAAGTTTACCTTTGATGATTTTATGGTGTGTCAAACGCGTAGCTTTGTAGCTACCAGCATCGACAGCTCTTAATTAAATAGCAACGAAATTAAATATGGGGCTGGTTTAGTTGCATCAAGGCGATGCGGAGTTTATGAACAAACACTATTTTGCCCAAACCTTTACAACGAGCGGATGCAGCTACGCAGAAATTACCCGCGCTTTTTGGGTTCGCTTAGCTGCAGGCTGTGGCTTCGTGGAAGCTAGGACCGTCTCAACCCCTGCTCGACTGCACCAACGCTAAATGATGACTTTGGATGTCGCTTGCAAGCCGATTTGTGACCTAAATGTTCGCGGAATCAGTAAGACACTGATAAATCCATGGCAAAAAGTCGCTCGCTAAAGAAAGCGAGCGAATGAAGGTCAATAAATTGGACGTTTGGGTTCTTTACTTAGGGTACAGCATCGCCTCTGTGTCTAACGTTTGGACCTTGAGCCATTCGGTAAACGCCACTTGATTGACGTATCCATCAACTGATTTCGCATATCCCGACAAATAAGTGACACCTCGAGCAGCTGCCCCTGAATCTGTCAGGCCGATTGTCGGCAAAAACTGCTTTTCAGACGTATTGCCACTGCTAGACGCACCAGCAGGCTGCGATAGCAAAATCAATCGACGCGCCAACACTGTTATCGCGCCTTCGCTGACGGTTGATGGCGAGCTGGCAGGTGAACTGGTCGAGCAAACCAATCCGTCTGTGGTTACTACAGCGCCGTAAACGCCTGCATTAAAAACCACATTTTCAGAAGCACGCAATGCGCCGTCCATGCATAAACGCGTGGCGCTTGTCGCGTGAGCTGCTCGCAGATCTGCGAGACGCGTATAGGTTTTAGCATCGTCTGTTGAATTAGCAACGGTGGACCAAAACCCCCCTTTCTTCAAAGAGACATAAACCCCGGAAACAAGTTGCAGCGCGACTGTGTATCGCTTGGAGCCTACGGGAAAAACTGTCCCTGCGGCGATAGTCGTGCCAGCGATGCTTGTTGAACCGACGTCGAGCCGGAAACTTGCATTGCCGTAAGAATAAGTTCTTCGGTTGTTTTGTAGAGAAGCAGTAGCAGACCCGAGCGAAAACTGGTCGCTATTCCAACCCGCTGGACCCGCGTTGAGGTCACCATTACCAATACTAAGATTGTCGGGAGAACTCAATGCAACCCAAATTTTTTGAGTTGGGTAATAAGCAAACTTTTCAGCTATGTATTTACCGTTAGCGTCAATTTTTATACGTGAAAAATATGGGCAGGTGACGTTACTACGTGTGTCGCAGTCGCTGGTGCCACTAAATGGGATGACCGTAGTTCGCCCATATTGGTAAACGCCTGGCACGAGATCAGCTTCGGCCACTGGGTCATGTGCCACCACGAGAGGATTGTTATTCGCCGGCAAACTTGGCAAAACTACTGTTTCTGCCAGCTCGCCACCAGCGGTGAAGACTAATGGAACAGCTGGTGCTGGAGCTGGAGCTGGAGCTGGAGCTGGAGCTGGTGCAGGAGCTGGTGCAGGAGCTGGAGCTGGTGCAGGAGCTGGAGCTGGTGCTGGTGCAGGAGCTGGTGCTGGTGCAGGAGCTGGTGCTGGTGCTGGTGCTGGTGCTGGTGCTGGTGCTGGTGCTGGTGCTGGTGCTGGTGCTGGTGCTGGTGCTGGTGCTGGTGCT
>JAYWFR010000164.1:0-9965 GCA_043778695.1 Polaromonas sp.
ACGGTATCCGACAAGTTTGCGCCCGGCGCAATGCCGATGCCGCCCACCTGCGCAGCCAGGGCATCAGATACATAGTCGCCATTTAAATTGAGCGTAGCAACGACTGAATATTCAGCCGGGCGGAGCAAAATTTGCTGCAAGAACGCATCAGCAATCACGTCTTTGATGATGATTTCTTTGCCGGTTTTTGGATTTTTAAATTTGCACCAAGGGCCGCCGTCGATCAGTTCAGCGCCGAATTCTTTTTGCGCCAGGCCATAAGCCCAGTCGCGGAAAGCGCCTTCGGTGTACTTCATGATGTTGCCCTTGTGAACAATGGTCACGCTGGGCTTGTCGTTGTCGATGGTGTATTGAATGGCCTTGCGCATCAAGCGTTCGGTGCCTTCGCTGGACACGGGCTTGATGCCGATGCCGGACGTGTTGGGAAAGCGGATCTTTTTAACGCCCATTTCGTCTTGCAAGAATTTGATGAGTTTTTTGACCTTGTCGCTGCCAGCTTCAAACTCAATGCCTGCATAAATGTCCTCCGAATTTTCTCGGAAAATCACCATGTTGGTTTTTTGTGGCTCCTTGACTGGCGATGGTACGCCCTTGAAGTATTGAATCGGCCGCAGGCAAACGTACAGGTCTAACTCTTGGCGCATGGCCACGTTCAAGCTGCGGATACCGCCGCCCACAGGCGTGGTCAGCGGGCCTTTGATTGACACCACGTAGTCGCGTACTGCGTGCAGGGTTTCTTCAGGCAGCCAGACGTCAGGGCCGTACACTTTGGTTGACTTTTCACCGGCATACACTTCCATCCAATGGATTTTCTTCTTGCCGCCGTAGGCTTTGGCGACTGCCGCATCGACCACTTTTAGCATCACCGGTGTTATGTCTTGACCAGTGCCGTCACCTTCAATGAACGGAATGACAGGCTCGTCCGGTACATTCAGGGAATTGTCGGCATTTACCGTGATTTTTTGACCCGATGCGGGTATGACGATGTGCTTGTACATGTTGAGAAAGTCTCCAGAAAGTTCTGCAAAAGTGGTTGTGAACACGCCTAAGGGTGTTTTAGGTGAAAACCCCTAAATTCTAGCCGCAAAGCCAAGCGTCAAAAATATGTTGGCCCGTGTCAACCGATTGCAAACGGATGTCGTTACAGGTGGGCCTCTTAGAATTTCGGGGTAATCTTTCCCAAACGCATATTTTTCTCAAACGCATATTTTCAGGAACATCCAAATGAACAAAATCCTCGCTGCCTTGATCTCTAGCCTGTTTGCTGTTGGCGCCTTCGCCGCTTCTCACGCTGGTGCTCCCATGGCTGGCGCGTCTGCTGCCAAGCCAGCCATGGCTGCTCCAGCTGCTGCTGCTGCTCCGGCAGCTGCTGCACCAGCTGCCAAAGCTGAAATGAAAGCTGACGCGAAGCCAGCCAAGGCCGCCAAGATGACCAAAGAAGAAAAAGCTGCTGCACGTGCTGCGCGCAAAGAAAAAGCCGCCACGGCCAAAAAAGAAAAGATGGAAGCTGCTGCAGCGAAAAAAGCTGCCAAAGCTGACGCCAAGCCAGCCGCTAAGTAATTAGCACTTGCTCAATAAATTGCCCGCCTTGTGCGGGCATTTTTTATGGTTAAGCAGATCACAGCAAGTACCTGGTTTATCCTTTGCATTATTGGTTTATCAAACATCACACGCCGTCATGAAACTCAATCTGTTGCCTGGTGTTAAAAGTTTTTATGTGGCCGCATTGCTTGCGACTTCGTCGGCAGTGTGGTCGCAAGACGCGCCGCAAATGAACCTGGAACGCATCAAGCTGACGTCAAGCATGCACCGCATGGACGTGCAGGTAGCCGCCACGCCAGAGCAGCGCCAAATCGGGTTGATGTTCCGCAAAGACATGCCGCAGCATGAAGGCATGATTTTCGTGTTTGAGCAAGCCAGCCAGCAATGCTTTTGGATGAAAAACACGCTGCTGCCCTTAAGCGCAGCCTTCATCTCTGACGACGGCACTATCGTCAACATTGAAGACATGAAGCCGCTGACACTTGATGGACACTGCTCAGCCAAGCCGGTGAGGTACGTGCTGGAAATGAACAAGGGATGGTTTGCCAAAAAAGGCATCCAGCCCGGCACCAAGTTGCAAGGGCCGCTGTTTCAAACGCAACGCTGAGTACGACGTGAAAACGCCGACGAAAAAAAGCCGACTCAACAGCCGGCTTTTGGTGTCGGATTAGCAATTAAGCAAAATTGGCCTCGGCAAAGTTCCAGTTCACCAAGCTCGCCAGAAACGTTTCAACAAACTTCGGGCGTGCATTTCGGTAGTCGATGTAGTAAGCGTGTTCCCACACGTCAACCGTCAGCAGCGCCTTGTCAGCCGTGGTCAGCGGCGTGCCAGCTGGGCCTGTGTTGACGATGTCGACAGAGCCGTCAGCCTTTTTGACCAACCAGGTCCAGCCTGAGCCGAAATTGCCGACAGCGGACTTGACGAACGCTTCTTTAAAGGCTGCGTAGGAGCCAAATTTTGCATTGATGGCCGTTAGCAGCGCGCCTGACGGCTCGCCACCGCCCGCAGGCTTCATGCAGCTCCAAAAGAAGGTGTGGTTCCACGTTTGCGCTGCATTGTTGTACACACCGCCGCTTGATTTTTTGACGATGTCTTCCAGCGTCATGGTTTCAAACTCAGTGCCTTTTTGAAGATTGTTGAGGTTCACCACATAAGCGTTGTGGTGCTTGCCGTGGTGGTATTCAAACGCTTCTTGGCTGTAGTTAGGCGCCAGTGCGTCGATGGCGTACGGGAGTGCGGGGAGTTGATGTTCCATGATTTTCCTTAAGGTTGAATAGGACGAAACTTGAAAAATAAGTGAATTAAAAGCTTACCAGAAGTATTGTAAAAATTAAATCAGCCGGGGGCTTGTAACCGTCAAATCAACCTGCCCATCCATCAGGGTTGCGCGCAAAGCTTGCCCTTCGTGGGTCTGTTCTAGCCGAGTAATGGCGTGGCCTTCGGTGCTGGTCAGCCATGCATAGCCGCGCTGTAGCACCAGCTGGGGGTTGAGCAATGTAAGGCGCAGGCTGGCACGTGCCAACCGGTCTTTGGGCCGGGACGTGCTGGTTTGAAGTGCTTGGTTAAATCGGGTGTGCAGCCGGTCCAGGCGGTTTTGAAGGTTGCCTGTAGCCCTGCGCTGCGCGTATTGCAAGTTCTGCTGGTGCGCGACCAGCCGGGCCTGCTGACGTGTGACAAAGTGCGACGGGCGACTAAAACGTGACGCGGCGATGTCCAGCCGCTGGCTGCTGGCTTGCAGATGCCTGTCAACGCCGTTTTGCAGGCGCGTTGCCATGGCGTCCAGCACGCCCAGCCAAACGACTTGCGGCTGGGCGCACAGCTCGGCCGCTGCTGTAGGTGTCGGGGCGCGAATATCGGCACAAAAATCGGCAATGGTGAAGTCGGTTTCATGCCCAACCCCGCTGATGATGGGCATCGGTGCCTGCACAATGGCGCGCGCCAATGCCTCGTCGTTGAAGGCCCACAAGTCCTCCATGGCCCCGCCGCCGCGCACCAGCAGCAGCACCTCAACTTCTTGGCGCTGATATGCTTTTAGTAGCGCTTCCCGCAGCTCTTTCGGGGCTTGCAGGCCTTGTACGCTGGCTGGGTAAATGATCACCTGGATGTGCGGTACGCGGCGTTGCAGGGCCGTGACCACGTCATGCAAGGCGGCGGCACCCAACGACGTCACCACGCCAATCGCCTTGGGCATCAGCGGCGCGTCGCGCTTGCGATGGGCATCAAACAAGCCCTCGCTTTCGAGCTTGGCTTTGAGCTTTAGAAACTGCTCAAACAGCGTGCCCTGCCCAGCCTGGCGCATGGACTCAACGATCAGTTGCAGCTCTCCCCTGGCCTCGTACACGCCAAGGCGGCCACGCAGTTCAACGCGCTGTCCGTCTCGCGGGATGAAGTCAAGCAGCGTGCTGGCGCGGCGAAACATCGCGCAGCGTATCTGGCCATCATCGTCTTTGAGTGAAAAATAGCAGTGGCCGCTGGCAGCGCGCGAGAACCCGGAAATTTCGCCCTGCACCGCTACCGGGTTAAAACGCGCTTCCAAACTGTCAGCGATAGCTTTGAGCAGCGAGGAGACAGGCCACAGACGCACGCCGGGATCACGCCGTTCCAAATCAGTCACGGCATCCATCACAGCAACACCCTGATTTTTTTAGCGGGCGTTACGCCGCACGCAGCACTGTAGCGCTTACAACAGCCGTCAAGTGCTGTGGAGACGTTTAAAAATCGGTGTAAAGCATTGATTTGAAACAACTTTTTCCTGCTCAAAATTTAATCGTTTTGTAAAAATGCAAGCCTGGCGCGGTCTTGCGGGTCGACCTTGCGGGGTTGCCCACAAAGTTATCCACAATTTCTGTGCGCTTGTAGCGCGCTTACTTGAGCGTCAGGAGCACACCGAAGCTTCAGCCGCTTAAGCCATAATTCAGGCACTTTATTTGTAAGGGACTTGCATTGTTTTCCATCATACAAGCCGCGGGCTGGCCGATTTGGCCGTTGGTTGCCTGCTCCGTTTTGGCACTGGCGCTGGTCATTGAGCGGTTCAGCAGCTTGAAAATTCGCAAAGTTGCCCCACCCAAGCTGCTTGATGAGGCCATCACGGTGTCAAAAATCGCTGTGCCCGCGCCCGACGTGGTCACGCAGTTGGAACAAAACTCCTTGCTTGGTGAAGTGTTGGCCAGCGGTTTTCGGGTGTTGAACGCTAACCCCCGCATCAGCGACGCTGACCTGCGCGCCACGCTGGAAGGCGCTGGCCAGCTGGCCGCGCACAAGTTAGAGCGCTACCTGGCAGCGCTGGCCACCATTGCCTCAGCCGCGCCGCTGCTGGGTTTGCTGGGCACCGTGATTGGCATGATTGAAATTTTTGGCTCGCAAGCCGGCGGCGGTGCCGTGGGTGGCGCAGCTAGCGGCAATCCGGCACAGTTAGCGCAAGGTATTTCAATTGCGCTGTACAACACCGCATTTGGCCTGATGGTGGCGATACCGTCGCTGATTTTCTGGCGTTATTTCAGAGCCCAAGTTGACGGTTATTTGCTGACGATGGAATTGGCGACCGAAAAGTTTTTGCGCCACCTCAACATGCTGCGCAAAACGGGCGTTTGATCCATGAATTTCCGTAAAAGCTCGCGGGACGAGCCTGAAATAAACCTTATCCCTTTTATTGATGTGCTGTTGGTGGTGTTGATTTTCTTGATGCTGTCGACCACTTACAGCAAGTTCACAGAGCTGCAAATCAAGCTGCCGCTGGCTGACGCGGAGCAGCAGCGCGACTACCCCAAGGAGGTCATCGTGGCAGTCAGCAGTGATGGGCGTTACATGATCAATAAAACGCTGGTTGAAGGCCGCAGTATTGAAAGTGTGGGCGCGGCGCTGGTACTCGCAGCTAAGGCCGGCAAAGACAGCGTCGTCATCATCAGCGCTGACGCCAGCAGCACGCACCAGTCCGTCATCACGGTGATGGAAGCGGCGCGGCGTTACGGCTTCACGCAAATTACCTTTGCCACCCAAAGCGCTGCGCAAGCCGGGGCACGGTAAGCCGTGGTCGGCACGGGCAATTGGCTTGCCCGCGTCTGGCGCCAACGTGGTCTGGCCGCCTGTCTGCTCTGGCCGATGTCCCTCATTTATGCGGCTTTGTTCTGTCTGCACAAGTGGATTTACCAGTCGGGTGTGCTTAAAACTGAACGCGTCAGCGTGCCGGTCATCGTGGTGGGCAACGTGGTGGCGGGCGGAGCGGGCAAGACACCGCTGGTGATAGCGCTGGCCAAGCATTTGCAGCAGTGCGGTTTGCAAGTGGGTGTGGTGTCGCGCGGCTACGGCAGGCAGGCCAAAGACTGCCTTGAAGTGCTTGGCAGCACCCCGATATCAGCATCAGGAGATGAGCCAGCCCTGATATTACGTGCGCTAGCAGTTCCTGTATTTGTAGCAAATCGGCGTATTGACGCTGCCATTGTCTTGCTTAAAAAGTACCCGTCTACCCAAGTCATCATCAGCGATGACGGCTTGCAACACCACAGTTTGGCACGCGATATTGAGGTCACCGTGTTTGACGATCGGGGGGTTGGTAACGGCTGGCTACTGCCTGCCGGGCCTTTGCGTGAGCGCTGGCCTGGTCAGCGAAAAAACAGCCTGGTGCTGCACACGGGACGATTGCCCGCATTTGGCGGCTTTGTGTCAACCCGGCGTTTGGCTGACCACGCCGTCGCCTCAAGCGGGCGTCAGGTACTGCTTGATGATTTATTGCACCAACCGCTCACCGCACTGGCGGGTATTGCCAATCCGAACGCATTTTTTGGAATGCTGATAGCGCGCGGTCTACAGCTGGTGCAAACCATTAGCTTGCCAGATCATTTTGATTTTTCTGACTATAAGTTGCCCACAGAACCCGGCGGCATTGTGCTGTGTACCGAAAAAGATGCCGTAAAGCTTTTCAAATTGCCGACCAATGACATTCGTCAGTTGCTGGCGGTGCCACTTGAATTTACGCCCGAACCGGAGTTTTTAAAAGCGGTGGATGAGCTGCTGGCACCGCTGCTGCGCGCGCGCCCCTAAACTAAACCTTAATCAACGGACACACACATGGACACGAAACTACTTGAACTGCTGGTTTGCCCCGTCACCAAAGGCCCGCTTGAATTTGACCGCGTCAAGCAAGAGTTGATATCGCGAAGCGCACGCCTGGCTTACCCCGTGCGCGACGGCATGCCGGTGATGCTGGAAACCGAGGCACGCACGCTAACCGACGAAGAGCTTGGCATCTAGAGGCATCCCAACATGCGTTTTACCGTTCTTATTCCGGCTCGCCTGGCCTCTACAAGGCTGCCCAACAAACCGCTGGCCGACATTGGCGGTGCACCCATGGTGGTGCGCGTTGCTCAGCGCGCAAAACTCAGCCAGGCTGAAAGCGTGGTGGTCGCAACTGACAGCCCGGAGGTCATGGCCCAATGCGCAAGATTTAACGTTCAAGCGGTGATGACGTCGACCACGCATGCCAGCGGCAGCGACCGCCTGGCCGAGGCCTGCGTGCTGCTGGGCCTGCTTGACGATGCAGTGGTGGTCAATGTGCAGGGCGACGAGCCATTGATAGATGTAGAGCTGATCAATGCTGTTGCCAATTTGTTAGGTAAACGGTCAGATTGCGCCATGAGTACGGCGGCTTATGCTATTGAAAACCTAGCAGACTACCTGAACCCGAACATCGTCAAGGTGGTGCTGGATGCGGGGCAAACCGCCTTGTACTTTAGCCGCGCGCCTATCCCGTCTGCACGGAATCAGGCAGGTCAGGTGTTGCCAATCTGGCCTCGGCCTCTTCGCCATGTGGGCGTTTACGGCTACCGAGCCGGGTTTTTAAAGGCCTTTCCTGCCTTGTTGCCCGCGCCAATCGAGCAGCTGGAATGTCTGGAGCAGCTGCGAGCTTTGTGGCATGGCTACAAAATTGCGGTCCACACAACTGATCGCTCTCCGGGCATTGGGGTTGACACGCCGGCTGACCTGCTGGCGGCACGGCAGCTTTTCGCCACCCTTGAATAAATCGATGTTTCTCGTAAGCGTTTGTCAAGGGGTGCGTGCTATCCTTTGCTCGAGACGACGGGGCCACATCCGCCAAGCTTTGAATTACCTGAAAATATAAAAACGACAAGGACAACCATGAGACTGATTTTGTTGGGCGCACCCGGCGCAGGAAAAGGCACCCAAGCCACCTTTCTTTGCCAAAAATACAGCATTCCACAAATTTCAACCGGTGACATGCTGCGCGCTGCCGTCAAGGCTGGAACGCAGATGGGTCTTGAAGCCAAAAAAGTCATGGACTCAGGCGCCCTTGTCAGTGACGAGCTGATCATCAATTTGGTGAAAGAACGCATTGCGCAGCCAGACTGCGCGCCAGGCTTTTTGTTCGACGGCTTTCCGCGTACCCTGCCCCAGGCCGATGCCATGAAGGCCGCAGGCGTCAAGCTTGATTACGTGCTGGAAATTGATGTGCCGTTTGAAGCGATCATTGAGCGAATGAGCGGTCGCCGCTCGCACACCGCATCGGGCCGCACTTACCACGTCAAATACAACCCGCCCAAGGTTGAAGGCAAAGATGACGTGACTGGTGAGCCGCTAATCCAGCGCGATGACGACAAAGAAGAAACCGTGCGCAAGCGACTGGACGTGTACAGCGCCCAGACCCGCCCACTGGTGACCTACTATTCTGATTGGGCCAAGTCTGAGCCAGCAGCAGCACCAGCGTACCGCGCCATCAGCGGCATGGGCAGCGTTGAAGACATCACCCAGCGCGCGCTCAAGGCGCTATCAAGCTAATTTTTAAACGGGCGCGGAGCGCGGCGCGTAAGCTTTGGCGTCGGCCAACAGGTACTCTGCGTCCATCATCCCCTGGCCTTTTTCGTCAGTCAAGCAAAAACCCAGGTCTGGGCAGGTTCAACTTGCCGCGCCAGATCTGCTGGCAGCTTCAGCGAGGCTGGCGGGTCGACCAACAGCGCGGCCTGCGGGTTTTGCCATGTCGATTTGACCACCTTGGCCTCCAATCGAACCTGCTAGGCCTGGCCAAAGCTGCTCTAGCCGTGGTGTGCCGCGTAGGGCGGGCACAAGCTCGCCAAAGTCAGAGGCGGCTAGCTGTTTGATGCATCAAATCGCTGCATAAAAACTCCTTCACAAATAAGCAATCAGGCGGCCACAGGCAACGATAGTCAGCCACATCAAACTTGACAAAACCATTTGTAGTCGGGCCACACCATCGAGCTTGTCAAGCGAGCCGCGCCCGTGAAACCAAGCTGCATTACAGCCCGCCAGCATCAACAAAATCATCTTGAAAGTAAAAGCGCGGTTTGTCAAAAGCTCTGCGGCTTGTGTTGCAAACATCAGCAAACCCGATGCCGCAGCCAGTGAAAACCCAACTGCCGCAATGCCTAAACTCAAACTCGCCAGCGCTTTGACGTCCAGTCTGGCGCCTAGCCCAAACACCCGCATCTCCAGTGCAACCAAGTTGCCCAGCAGCAACGCAATGCCGCAAATATGAAGCACCTCCAGCGCAGGATAGGCCCACACGCTGGGCTCGGCGGCGGTAAAAATCATGAACTTACGCCCATCAACCTGAGCATCATGGCGACTCGCGCCTTGACAGGACTCAGCCCATTCGCCGAGGCAAAGAGGTCGTCCGCTCGGGCTAGCACCCGGCCTTGCGTGCAACGCGTGGCGCGCACGATGTCGACACCGCTCGCCTGCGCTTTGCGCAAAGCAGCCTCCAGCGCGTGGTGCACCGTGCCGTTACCTGTACCCGCAACCACCAGTCCGGCAACACCATGCGCTAGCAGCGAGTCAACTAACCAGCCACTAACACCCGCGTAGCTGGTAACAATTTCAACGGCCGGCCAGGTTGTAGTTTGGTTTAGACGTGCTATATTTTCAGTAGCTGCTTGTGCACTGTTTATATGGGATGATGGCCAATTTCTCATCAATTTAAAAGTATTTTCTTCAATTAAACCGATTACTCCCGCATCACCCGAGCCAAACGCATTGAGCTGGTAGGTATGAACTTTTTGCACATCAAGCGCGCTGTGTACATACCCTGCGCAAACCACCACCACGCCTTGCGCCCCGGCATGCCCGGCCACCGTCACAGCGTCCAGAATATTCTGCGGTCCATCAGGGGCCAACGCGCTGGCGGGCCGCATGGCGCAGGTCAGCACAACGGGCTTGGTAGGGGATAAAACAACCTGCAAAAAGTAGGCAGTCTCTTCAATCGTATCTGTGCCGTGGGTGATAACAACGCCCCGCACATCGGCACGCGCCAGATGGTGATGAACGCGGTTGGCCAGCGCAGTCCACACGTCGAAAGTCATGTCTTTGCTGTCGATTTGCGCCACCTGCTCGGTCTCAACCTGGCTACTTAGCCCTTCAACCGCACCCACCAGTTGAGAAACCCCCACAAGAGCAG
>JAYWFR010000165.1:0-4219 GCA_043778695.1 Polaromonas sp.
GCTCGGGCCAGCGCGCAAACGGTCGACGCCTTGATGACTTCAGCAATGGATTTAACGCATTCAAAATCACCGTTCGAGCTGGCCGGAAAACCAGCTTCAATGACGTCAACCTTCAGGCGCTCTAACTGGCGCGCAATGCGCAGCTTTTCATCGCGCGTCATGGAGGCTCCAGGCGACTGCTCGCCGTCGCGCAGCGTGGTGTCAAAAATGATGAGTTTGTCAGTCATGAAAATACTCCTGATTTAATAGCTGCTTACACCCGTTAGGGTTGGGCCGGCAGCAGATTTAACTTAAAAAATACTCACTATCAAAAACCAGCAGCACAAACAAACACGGCCCGCTGCTGGTGCAACGGGCCGTTTGGTCAGAAATGCTTGCGCGCTACTGACTCGGCCCGTTGGGCAAAATTAGTAGCAGCGCTAAACAGATTTGGTTCATGCCTTAAATATATCACAGCTAGTTTGGTCAGCTTACTTGGGCATCAGCGCAGCACCGACGTCATGCCTGTGCCCTCGGCGAGTCGGCCCATCACCATTTCAAACAGCCGTTCTGGCTCTTGTGCTGCGTGCGCCGCATCAATACGCAGACCAGAGTGCAGTAACTGCATTTTTTGTGGGAACACCATGCCAGCGACCGGCTCATAACCTGGCTCTTGCAAGAACGCCGCGACCTGTTCGCGAACCATATCTTTGTCGCGTGCCGCAAATAAAATGCAACCACGTCCGCCAGGCATGCGGCACAGCACCGCGTTTGCCGGCAGGCGTTGACGAATGAATTGAGCGATCAACATGGCTTTAGCTACAGAGCCGCCTTTTTCGTCGCTCAAAGCAAAGTCACTGTCATTTTGCAGGTGAAAACCGCACAACGCGGCGTAGGCGGTGCCAGCTCTTACGTCAACCAGCGTGCGCTTTAACAGCTCGATAAAACCGCCTTCACTCCAGCAGCCAGTTTGGGGATCAAACAACCGTTTGCGCTGGTCACGGCTGGCCTGCGCCATCAACGCCTTTTGGTTGTCGGTCAGCGCGTTGATGCGCAACTCAGACTCCACCATATGCGCTAAGTCGGCCAGCGTTTCCTGGTCTTCGCTGGAAAAAGTACGCGGCATGGTGTCCAGCACACACAGGGTTCCCACCCGCAAGCCCAAGGCGATCTCTAGCGGCCAACCGCAATACGAACGAATGAACGGCGGGCCAACGACCAGCGGGTTACTGGCAAATCGCGGGTCTTTCAACGTGTCGGGCACATAAAAAACATCCGTCTGCATGATGGCGTGACCGCAAAACGAAATGTCGCGCGTCGTCTGTGCCACTTCCAGGCCTTGGGCTGAGCGAAACCACTGCTCGTCGTCTTCGATGATCGAAATCAACGCAATCGGAACGTGCATCATGCGTTGGGCCATGCGAGTGATGCGGTCAAAGCGGTCTTCACGCGGCACGTAGGCACACATGGCCGAGCGCAAAGCGGCGATGCGCTCCGCCTCGTTGTCTGGAATCGGGGATATTTGGTAGTCCATTAAATCCGTTGACATGCAAATAGAAAAAACACTAGTTTACGTACGATGCTGGTGACAGCTGAATCGCCCATGGCCGCAAACTTGCCCCAAAGATTCTGAAACCGGCATTAGTTCACGCCTTCAACGCGCCTGTGCATGCATCAACCCAGCATTGCAGCGATGGCCCTCAGCTAACCGGCACTACCTTGCCGTCAGCCGTCAGGAAGGCTGCTTTTACGGTTTGGTTGGGGTAAATCGCGTTAAGTGCCGCGATGTACGTCTTCATTTTGAACACCAAATCAGCCTGCTGCTGCGGGTTAATTGCTGATTTGTAGTCCAGCACCCACCAGTCACCAGTGTGACCAGAATCCTTACGCTGCACCAGCCGGTCTAGTCTAAAGTTTTCACCTTGGTGGCTCAGCTCGACCTCATCAGCCTGCCACGCAATGACTGACTCGTCCCACGCCCAAGCGGCATCGCCGTAGCGGATGCGATTGGCCATGGCTTGGGCCTCGGTTGTTTGTTCAGCGTTCAGTCTGAACTCGCGGGCTACTTTGCTGCATGCGAGGCTAGAAAAATCGTTGAACTCTAGCAGCCGGTGCATGGCTTTGCCAATGCGGGCACGGATGGTGTCAACATCTGGCGCAGGCGGTGCTGAGCTGGTCTTGTTCACAAACGCGGGCAAATCAGGCAAACAAAAAGTGTCGGTTTGGTCATGCTCAGCGGCAAGCGTTGCGTCGGGAACAACCGCCCCATCCGCCAGACTATGCAGCCGCTGCCACCAGCTGTTGGGTGCCTGCCGATAAGGCTCTATCGACGAGATGGCAAGCGTGGTTTTAGCCCGCGTTACGGCAACGTACAACGCGTTCAGCTCTTCGCGCTGACGAGCGGCAATCTCTGTTGCCAAAGTGTCCGCCGCACAGGCAGGCGGCGCGCTTTCACTCAGCAAAAACACAAATTTGCGGGGTGCTGCGGCCTCTCCTGGCCAATCAATCAGTACGCTCATGCTGTCTAGATTGCGCGGGGGTGAGTCGGTATCAAGTAACAACACTGCGTCGGCTTCCAAGCCCTTGGCACCGTGAATGGTGAGCAACTGCACGGCATCAGGGTTGACGGCTGCAGGCGCTTGAAGGCCACCTGCTTTGAGCGCCCGCACAAAGGCATACGGCGTGGCGTAGCGGCCCCCATCGACTTGTAAGGCAGCGGACAAAAGAGCGCGCAGGTTAGACAGCACTGACGCGCGATTTGCAGCCGGTGCGGCCGCTGCAAAGCGCGCGAGCACGTCGCCACTGTCGTAAATAGCCTGCAGCGCGTCATGCGGCGGCAGTGCGTCTACAAGTGCTTTATAGCGGACTAAAACAGCCCCAAGCCCTTGTAAATTGTGCGCTAGCAGCTCCTTATTTTGTAGCACATCAAACCAGGACTGTGTTGCATCAGCTTTAGCCAACACGATCTGCACCAACGCCTCGTCGCTCACACCAAACAGCGGCGAGCGCAGTGCACGGGCTAACGACAAGTCATGCTGCGGCGACACCAGCACGTCGAGCAGGGCCACGATGTCCAGCACCTCGCAGCAGTCGATCAGTTCGGTTTTTTCGCCAATCTGCGCCGGAATGTGCAGCGCCCGCAGTTCTTCCTGCAGCGGCAGCAGGCCGGCCCGCTTGCGCGAGAGCACCATGACATCCTGCGGTTTCAGTCCGCTAGAGAGCTGCTGCGAAATCCAGGAGGCGGCCTGCCGCGCTTCGAGCGTTCGCAGGGTTTCCTCGGGCAGCTCGCGCGGCGTCGTCAAGCTGTCGCGCCAGACGGCCGCATCCGAAGCGCCGGCTTCCTCAGCGATCGGCCGCTCTATGGCGGGCAGGCAACCGCTGGCGCCGTCCTCCAGCGAAGCCGTGGTGTGGCTGCGAAAACCGTCGTAGCCGTCGTTCTGGCGGGCCCGATCCATGACGGCATTGACCGTGGCAATCACGCCCAGCGCGTTGCGGCGGGTATGGTCGCAGCTCAGCAGATCGCCGCCCAGCCCATCGACTACAAATGCCTGCGCGGCGCGAAACACCTGCGGCTCGGCGCGCCGGAAACGGTAAATGCTCTGCTTCGGGTCGCCGACCAGAAACACGCTGGGCGCCGCGCCCGCGCCAGCGTAGCCGCTCAGCCAGGCCGACAGCGCCTGCCACTGCAGCGGATTGGTGTCCTGGAACTCGTCGATCATCAAATGCTTGATGCGCGCATCGAGCCGCTCCTGCACCCAGCCGGCCAGCACCGGGTCGCCGAGCATGACGAGCGCCGCCCGCTCGACGTCGTTCATATCGACCCAGCCGCGTTCGCGTTTGAGCTGCGTGAACTGCGCGATCAGCAGCCGGCTCAGGCGCGCCATGCGCTGCTGGTGGGCATACGCTTCGTGCTGCTGGCAGGCCGCCTGCACGCGCAGCACCAGGTCCTGCGCTTGCCGGACCGATGCAATGCCGATGATTTTTTCGCCGAATTTGCGCGGCGTGCCCTTGTCGGTCAGCAGTGCGCTGAAAATGCCGGGCGTGTCCCGCGCGCTCAAGGCTTGTTCCAGTTCAATGCCCTTGGCCGAAAACGTTGCTGCATTGGCCCGACCCAGCGCCCTGGCGGCCTGCAGCAGCAAGCCATGCGCCGGTTCGTCGGGCGCCAGGCAGTCTTCAGGCGACTCCAGGCCGGCAAATTCCGGAAACTGCTCCTCAAAAGGCAGTACCGACGCATCGACCA